>JAIHZV010000085.1 GCA_022718015.1 Phascolarctobacterium sp.
CTGCTCCACCCCGCGATGAAATGTTGGTGGATGGGGTTGGATTCGAACCAACGAAGCGAAACGCGGCAGATTTACAGTCTGCTCCCTTTAGCCACTCGGGAACCCATCCAGTAGACAACATAGATATTATATCGAATATCGAAGAATTTGTCAACACCTTTTCGCAGAAATTTTTAAGATAATCTCTGCAGCCTGCAAACGCCGCTTACAGACGCTGTCGCAAAGCCTCAAACATCACCACGCCTGCCGCCATCGCCACATTCAGCGACTCTGCACGGCCCTGCATAGGAATAAACACGCGCTTATCCGCCGCCGCCAGCAGGCTCTCCGTCACGCCGTTCGCCTCGTTGCCCATGACGAAGGCCAGACGTCCGCGCAAATCTGCCTTGTACAGATTATCCGCGCCGTCCAGACAGGTCACCAAAAGCTCATAGCCGGCCTTGCGTGCGCTGCTGATAAACTCCGCCTCGCTTACGCCGCCGATGACAGGCAGATGAAACAGCGAGCCCATCGACGCACGCACCGTCTTCGGCGCATAAATATCTGCGCTGCCCTTGAGCAGCACCAATCCACCCAGGCCGGCAGCGTCAGCAGTACGCAGCATCGTGCCGATATTGCCCGGGTCGCCCACTCTGTCAAGCACAAGCAGCATCTTCCCCGTCGCCAGCAGCTCCTCAACGCTGCAAGCCGGCATCTCGCACACCGCCAGCACTCCCTGCGGCGTTTCGGTATCCGCAATCTTCTTCATCACGCCCTCGCTGACGCAGATCAGCTTCACATTCTTCGCTGCAGCCTCCTCCAGTACGCTGCGCGTGCGCTCATCCTCCACAGCCGTATAAAAAATGCTCTGCACCCTGCCGTAGCGCACAGCCTCCTCCACCGTGCGCAGGCCTTCAGCAAGGAACAAGCCCTGCTGCTGGCGGTATTTCTTTTGCTTCAGCTCCGCCGCAGCCTTCACTACGGGGTTCTGCAAACCAGTAATTTCCATCTTTCTCTCCTTATATAACTAAAAAGAAGCACGTAAACAAAATGACACTTGTAATGATCGTCATTGAATTAAACAAGCTTGCCAGCTGCACATTGCCGCCCAGCTTCTCCACGAAAATCGGCCCTATAATCGTACACGGCGCCATAAACGCCAAAGCAATAACGTAATTGACCTCCTGCTTAAACGGCGCAAAATAAATAAATGCCCCTGCACACACCAGCGAAATCAGGTAACGCACGCTGAACAGCTCCTTCACGTAGCCCATCGCCTGCTTGTCCAGCTTGATTTCAAACATCATGCCAATCATCATCATGCTCAAAAACGGATTGGCCGCACCCACAATATCCGTAAAGGTATACACGCTCTTAGGAAACTGCACGCCGGCCAGCGACAAGATAAGCATGCTAATATAAACGACAAACGGTGCCGAATGCAGCAGCTTCTCCGCAATGCTCTTCATGCTGAACCTGTCCTTGTGTCCATCTGCATAGCCGATGCAGGAAGCCGTCAGCGCATAGGTCATACCTGTACACATAATCGAATTGCCCACATCGAACATACACAGCGCCACGACAGCGAACGGCGTCAGAAAGGCCTGTGCAAACGGCAGCGTAAAGCAGCCGATATTATAGCCTGCCAGGCTGAAAATATAAAAAATCTTAGCCGCCAGCGTCTCGCGCCGCGTAAGCATTAGTGCAATAAAAATCATCACGCAGTTGCCGCTAAGCCCCAGCGCAACCGCCGCCAGCAGCGACAAATCCAGCTGAAAATGCGCAAAGCTCGAAATAACAGCACAGGGCAGCGTAATATTCAGCACAATCTTGCTTACAAGCTGATAATCTGTCGGCGCAAACACGCCGCGGCGCTTGCACATATAACCAATTAAAATAATCAAAACAAAAGCTATCGCTTTACTTAAAACAACTAACATATTCCCCTCGAAAAAAGACAAAAAAGCCTGCCCCTATCTGCATAGGAGCAGGCTCAGACCAGCGCCTACGCACTAGTCATTATTTACTTTACTCTTACAGAGCAGCTTTAGCAGCTTCAACTAATTTAGCGAATGCAGCTGCATCATAGATAGCCATGTCAGCCATAACTTTGCGGTTCATTTCGATACCAGCTTTGGTCAGGCCGCAGATGAAACGGCTGTAGCTCATGCCGTTAGCACGGGTAGCAGCGTTGATACGAGCAATCCACAGACGACGGAACTCGCGTTTTTTAGCGCGACGGTCACGACGAGCATAGGACAGTGCTTTCATTACCAGCTCGTTAGCTTTTTTGAATTGTTTGCTACGAGAACCATAGTAACCTTTAGCCAGTTTCAGAATGTGTTTATGACGACGATGAGCGGTAACGCCCACTTTAACTCTTGCCATTGTTAATTTCCTCCTTTAAATCTCTTAATTATGCGTACGGGAGCATCTTTGCTACATGCTCTTTATCAGTCTTGTGAACCAGAGCTGCTTTGCGCAGGTTTCTCTTACGTGCAGGAGATTTATGTTCGAGAATATGGCTCTTGAAGTTTTTAAAATGTTTGAATTCACCAGAAGCGGTTTTCTTGAAGCGCTTTGCAGCAGCTCTACGGGTTTTCATTTTCGGCATTGTGATATCCTCCTCTATTATTTAGCAGGTTTCGGCGCAACAATCATAATCATGTTTTTGCCTTCTAATTTTGGAACTCTTTCTACGACGGCAATTTCTTTTAACTGCTGTGCCATGCGATTCAGCAGTACTTCGCCAAGCTCAGGATGAGACAGCTCGCGGCCACGGAACATGATGGTAACTTTTACCTTATCGCCATCTTCCAGGAAACGTACTGCATTCTTGTACTTAACGTTAAAGTCGTGATCCTCGATACCGGGGCGCAGTTTAACTTCTTTAATGTCGAAGGTTTTTTGCTTCTTACGAGCTTCCTTTTCACGTTTTTGCTGCTCGTAACGGAACTTGCCGTAATCCATAATTTTGCACACGGGCGGTTTCGCTGTGGGAGCAATCTCAACTAAATCTAAATGTCTTTCAACTGCCAGTTGTTGGGCTGCACGGCCGGACATAACGCCAAGCTGTTCGCCATCAGCAGTAATAACACGCACTTCACGCGCACGAATTTCTTCGTTGATACGCAAGCTTTCTTTTGCTATGACAATTCACCTCCAGGGACACAAGGTAAGCTTTACTGCTTACAAAAAATAAAAGCGGGCAGAACAAATCCACCCGCGAAAAAATTCATATCCAACCCTGTCGAGTGTAGACCGCAAGGTGAGAAGCGGGAGGCTTCTGCTTTGTTACTGGAATATGATACCATAGATATAGAAGTGTGTCAAGGGGTTATTTTAATAAATTCTACACTTCTTCGAAAAACTACCGTTGGAAATTGCAGACATGAGCAAAGAAAAGTTCTTTGCCTACCAGATTTCTGTATAAACTCAATATCTATTAAACTCTTTGGGAGTAAAATCAATGTTATATCCGCATACAAATTAGTAGAAATATAATCTTTATATCGGTATTTCTACTTTACGAATTCAACATATCACTAATAAACAACATATCTCTTCTTTTGGTTACTCTAGCATATTCTCTTAATACCTGTATTAGTCGATCAACATCATCATTAAATAAATTTGTAATATATCCTTGTTTCTTAACATCCTTAATGCCCAAATCTTGTTTACAATAATCACTAGGCTTCTTCTTATTTCTAGTTTTATATTTATTGCTATATTCATCATATTTTCCGTAATAAATTATGACTAACATCTCTATTTCTGGCACTGTATTAATATTAACAACCTTACATTTTTCATCATATGGTTTTTTGAAATGAAATTTTTCATTCCTAGAATCAATAATTCTTAACAAAAGAACGTCTCCATCATAATCACGCATCAAATAGTTCTCTTGTATATCTTCAGCTTTTCTATAATTAGTAACAGCAACAATTTGTTCTTGAGAAAACAATAATCTAGCGTTTTTTAATAATAAGTTCATTATTTCTAGTTCTGCTGCACCTTCACAACTTATAATAATATACTTAAAATTATGAAAATCGTCCCTTAGCTCTTTTGGAGTTTTTGACATAATAACTCCTTAAATTTTTTAATATTTTCATATTGTGGTGCAGTTCCCTTTACTATACCAGATAGCAGCAAATCACTTTTTTTCAAGTCATTTCTACTTATATATTCAGAATATTTTTTTATACTAATATTATTGTTGTTTTTCATTGTTATATATATATCATCCTTTCTATCTATAATGTCCAAGATTTCAACATAATGAGTAGAAAAAAGCAGCGTAGCTCCATTAGGATTTGTATTGTTGTCTTTAAATAGATTTATTAATAATTTTACAAGTTCTTTATGAAAATGATTCTCTATTTCATCAACAATAAAATATGCACCATTGATCAATGTTAACATAGCAGCAAAAAATACCTCATTACCTTTTACAGTACCAGAAGATAATAAATTATTGATTTCTGCCAAATCCCTCAATTTAAAAACAATATCATTATATTTAAATTTTAATTCACAATTTATTGCATTATCTTGCTTTTCACATTTGATATACTCAATACTAGAATCCAGTACATTTATTATTTCTGTTGGAATTTCTCCAATCGGCAACATGACATTAAAATTTGTACTCTGCATTAACGATATAGACGTAGATTTATTACCTTTTCTTAACTTAATGGTAATACTACTATCATCTGGCATCATTTCTTTTATATTATCTGGTAACTGTTTCCTTATCAATTTATCATTTTTATCTATAGTTATTTCAGGGAAATTATATACATCACTTTTATTTTTTACGGAATTCATACTTCTTTCCTGTAATGTTTCTACACCATATTTCCATCCCTGTGAATCATTTAACAATTCAAAAAACCATTTGTAAATTTTATTTTGTAACGTAAAAAACACTGTGAATTTTGAACCATTCTTTATTCCGAAAGGTACTATTTTAGTATAATTTAATCCATATCCATTAACTAAAACATTTAAAACATACTCAACAATGCTAAGAGTTCTAGTTTTACCACTAGCATTTATACCAACTAAAGCGATAACATTTTGTGTATATATATTTTTTTTTATTAAAAACAAGGATTTGTTTTGAGCAACACGATCTGTAGCTGTAAAATTAATATCCAGCTTTCCATCAGTAAAGCCTTCCAGATTTTCTCCGATTATACGTAATATTTTCATAGCCTCTCTCCTCCTTTTTGTATATTATAAACGTTTTTTATGGTTATTTCAAGTATTTCAATGGACTATACTCTAAAATATTACGTGCTATAAGCAAGCTAATAAAAAACGAAAGCACGCCATCATCTTATAATATACCCATAACATTGGACACACGAAATATAGTGGGTACTGTCAATAGTTTTGCCAAACTCCATGTCTACGCAGATAGTATACTATTAAATTGTTAGATTGGTAAGCCGTGATTCTATTTGACGCTTACTTTTCAATTATTACACAGCATAGTAAGCACGCATTGTTATCAGAATTTTCTCTTGACTATGCACTATTTTTGCGATATAATTACTACAATGATTTAACATTTACAACTATATAAGCAGGACCTCTCGACTTAAGTCGTTAGTATTAAGCTATTGATTTAGCTTTTAGCAGTACCTATGGTGCTCGGAGATTCCGAGCGCTATGAGTACTGCTTTTTGTTTTTTTGGCGTATAGTTGTATTTTGTTGAGTCAGATATTATAATTAAAGGAGGAAAACTCTATGGCTATGTTATCGCCAAAATTTGATGACCTGACTATTGGTCATGATTTTCTTTTCAAAAA
>JAIHZV010000086.1 GCA_022718015.1 Phascolarctobacterium sp.
ATATAATACCACGACCGGTGCATCCTGTCAACACCTTTTATGTAACTTTTTTAACATTTTTTCGTGACACGCTTGGAGCAGTGGGAAAAGAGAACATTCTGTATACACGCTTTCAAGCGCTAAAAATTTCTTAAAAAAACTTAAAAAAAGTAGTAAAAGCATCTGAAATTAAGCTTGAAAACGTATATAAATTTTTCTTTTAGTTCTCTAAATTTTTTCTAAAGGCAGGACTATTAATCGTTTTTCTTCACTCTTGTTATCCAGCATTACGTACAAATTCTTCTGCTCGCCTGTCTGCCAGTCAATTTTAAAAAGCTCAATCGGATAAAATTTATGGATTTGACGCCAGCTGCTAAATTTATACTCAGGAATATATTGCGCAACAAGCGCCTCATTACGCCAAAACGCACTCGTTACCTCAAAAATTTTCTCCGTATTCCACTCCAGCCATTCTGGACGCCATTGCGGTATATCGCAGAAAACATCAAAACGCAAAATTTCCATCAGCTCTGCACGCTTTTCGCTATAATTTTCTTCAATAAATTGGAGCAGTATCGCTGCCACGCCCTTCGCATTATGTGACTGCGGATAATGACCTGCCTCCACCCACCAGTTAGTCAGCTGGCGGTAAAAAGCAAAAGCATCAAGCTTAGACGCACGTAGCAAGGCCTTCAGCGTATGCTTAAAATTGCCACTGTTCGCAGTCTGGTCCAAAATATTATCCAAATGCTTCAGATATTGCATATCCTCGTAAGGCATATATTTAGTCGCCAGAATTTCATAAGGCGGCTCATCCATATAAAGCAGACCATGCTCTTCCGTTTCCTTACGCATCTGTGTGCCCGGCAAAACCTTCAAAAAGCCCAGCTGCAGCATATCGGCCTCGAGTCCATAAACATCATTAAAGGATTTCGCAAAGGTCGGCAAATCCTCATACGGCAGACCGGCAATCAAGTCGACATGAATATGCATATTGCCAAACGACAGCAAACGCTTGACATTCGCCGCGAGCTTCTCCCAATTATCCTGTCTGTTAATAGCCTTCAGCGTCGGCTGATGCGTGCTCTGAATGCCGATTTCCATCTGGAAGCGTCCCTTCGGCACCGTCGCCAAAAAGTCCAGCACCTCTGTCGACAGCATATCGGCCTTAATCTCGAAATGGAAGGTCGCCTGCGTATCAGCCTGTGCCAGATAACGCATCATCGGCAGAAAGTAGCGCTCGTCAAGATTATAGGTGCGGTCTACAAATTTCACCAGCGGCACGCCTGCTGCAATAAATCTGTCCATATCACGCAGCACCAGCTCTAGCGAACGCTTACGCACTGTGCGTGAAATACCGGACAAGCAATAAGCACAGCGGAACGGGCAGCCACGCGTACATTCATAGTATACGATTTTATGCTCTGCCACCATCTGCTCCAGGTCCGGATACGGAAACGGCAGCTTATCCATATCCTCAACAACAGTCACGCCGCCGTTCAGCTCTATTCTGCTGTCCTTGCAATACGCAACATGCGCAGGAATAGCTCCCCCCTGCTCCAGCGCCGTCAGCAGCTCACTGACTACCAGCTCGCCTTCGCCTTGGATGATATAATCAGCCTGCGGCAACTCCGCAAAAATACGCTCAGCGTCAAAGGCAACCTCCGGCCCGCCTATCATAATAATAGCATCAGGACGTAGCTTGCGCAGCATGCGAATCAAGCGAAAAACAAACGGCTTATTCCAAATATGCACAGAAAAACCATAGGCCTGCGCCTTATAGCTCATTATACGCTCTAGAACAGCCAAAATCGGTGTATTTATTGTTTCCTCTATCAAAACCACATTATGGCCCTGCGCCTTGGCAAACTCGCCCACATAACGCAGGCCCAAGCCTGTGTGGATATATTTACTGTTGATGGCACTCAAAACAACCTGCATAGTCTAACCTCATTTCTTGCAGAAGATATGAAAAAAGCGGTCTATCTTACGATAAACCGCTGAATTTGCATGGTGCCGAAGGCCGGACTCGAACCGGCACGAGCGTGAACCCGCTTGATTTTGAGTCAAGTGCGTCTGCCAATTCCGCCACTTCGGCATTAGTTCCAATCACTCGGAACAATGACTATTATACTCTTCCTGAATAGATTTGTCAATAGCTATACAAAATTTTTTCTTTACTTACCCAGCAAAGCCTTCAATTCCTGCAGCTTCTCAGCAAAGCGCTGCAAGGTTACGGTTACAGGCTGCGGCGTATTTAAATCCACGCCTGCATTCTTCAGGATGTTCAGCGAATAATCGCTGCCGCCTGCATGCAGGAAGCCCAGATATTTTTCTACTGCTCCCGGCTCACCGCCCAAAATTGCGCTGGCAAAGGCTGTCGCTGCACTGTAGCCGGTAGCGTATTTATAAACGTAGAACGGCGTATAGAAATGCGGAATGCGCGACCATTCGCTAGCCAGCTCCTTATCCACCGTCAGCGCCGAACCATAGTAATCCTTATTGCTCTGCAGCCAGTAATTCTCAAGCTTTTCCGCCTGCAAAGAGCGACCTGCGGTGATTTCGCCGTGAATATATTTCTCAAATTCTGCAAACTGCACCTGACGATAAACCGTCGTGCGCACTGCCTCCAGATATTGATTCAAAAGATAAATCTTCTGCTCATCCGTTGCATGCTGCAGCGTATATTCCAGCAGCAGGTTTTCGTTAGTCGTCGAAGCTACCTCAGCGCAGAAAATAGTATAATCGCTGTTGATATAGGTCTGCGCCTGACTGCTAAAGAAGCTGTGCAGTGCATGGCCCATCTCGTGCGCCAGCGTAGAAATACTGTTATAGCGCTGCTGATAGTTCAGCAAAACGAAGGGATGCACGCCATAAACGCCCCAAGAATATGCGCCGGAGCGCTTGCCCTTGTTTTCATATACGTCAATCCAGCCCTCCGTCAGACCTTTATGCAGCGTAGCGACATATTCCTCACCCAACGGTGCCAATGCCTCCTCAACCTTTGCACAGGCTTCAGGGAAGCTGCAGGCAAAGCTGTCGCCAGCCTGCGAAAGTGGCATGTACATATCATAATAATGGAACTCGTCTACACCCAGCACATCCTTTTTAAGCTGGATATATTCATGCAGCGGCGCAAAATTGTCATGCACCGTAGCAATCAAGCCGTCATAAAGACTAGTAGGAATATTATCCTCAGCCAGAGCTGCCTCCAGCGTATCCTTATAGTTATGGATGCTCGCATAGAAGTACGCACTGCGTGCGCTGCCTGTAAGCGTAGCGGCCAGCGTATTACGATACTTATGATACGTTCCCATCAGGCCACAGAAGGAGTTTTTACGCAGCTCGCGGTCGGGAGAGGTCATATTCAGCAGATAATTACCTTCGCTAACGGTAGCAGGCTTGCCTTCGCCGTCAGTAATCTCCGGGAACTGCATATCTGCACTTACGAGAGCACGGAAGGCGCTTGCGCCCGTCCCCGTCGCCAAACGGCTCTGTGCCGCGATGGCCTCCTTATCGGCTGACAAAACGTGAGCCTCAAGGCGTAGCATATTTTCAATATAGAAGCGGTACTCCGCAAGCTGCGGCTCCTCGTCCAGCATTGCTTCCACCTTTTCCTTGCCCAAGGCCAGAAGCTCCGGCTCTACAAAGGACAAAGCATTACTGAATTGCGCCGCCAGTCCCTCGGCCTCACCGGAAAGCGCCTGCATATGCTGGTCAGTATTATCTGCGTCCTGCTGCAAGCGAGCGTAAGCATAAATCTTATCCAAGAATCTCGCCAGCTCGTCCTGCACGCGCAAGGCCTCCAGCAGCTTTGCCGCCGTCGTCAGCTGACCTTTGAGCGCACTAAGCTTCGGCAGCAGCGCCTTATATTCAGCGCAGGCTGCCTGCCATGCTGCTTCATCAGCATATATATCCTGCACATGCCATTTGCAGCTTACAGGAATCTGCGCACGCTCAACATTACTGCCATGCGCAGGAATTTTGTTCATCTCTGTCATTATCTATCGCTCCTTATAGCGTTGCTTAAAATCAGATTATCTTTGCTGCATAAAGTGCGCAAAGCGTTTTGGCATCATAGAGCTCGCCTTCAGCAATCATCTTCTTAAGCTGCTCCGGCGAAAAGGCCTGCACACCGATGAATTCGTCCTCATCCGTATGCTGCGCGTACTCCTGCAAGCCCCACGCTTTATATAAATGAATGATTTCGTCCGAAAAACCCGGTGTTGTCGCAATGCTGACAAGGCGCTGCCAATGAGCAGCATCATAGCCGGTTTCCTCGCTCAGCTCACGCTTCGCGCATTCGTCCGGGTCTTCTGCCTCGCCATGGTCAAGCTTGCCTGCGGGAATCTCCCACAGCAGCGTTCCCAGCGGATAGCGGCACTGCTTAACCAGCACCACGCGTCCGTCCTCAAGCACCGGCACAATCGCCACGGCACCGGGATGGCGGATATATTCACGCGTCGTATCATTGCCGTTTGGCAGTGTTACATGGTCGCGCTGCACCTTGAGCAAACGGCCACTAAATACCTCTTCATTACTGCCTTCAACATAAATCTCATCTAAAACAGGCTCATGGAATTTCTTCAGCATTATTCTTCCTCTTTTCTGCGTAGACTACGCTTCACCTCACGCGCTCCTGCCAAAAGCTCGGTTGCACTCTCGAAGGCAGCACGGCTGGCAGCTGCACCTGCAGTCATGCGCACCAGCTCCTGCAAGCGTCCATTGTAGTCAAGCACTGTCAGCACCGTCGCCGTGCGTCCGTCTGCACTCTGCTTCTCAATATGGATATGATTGTCAGCAAAGGCAGCAATCTGCGGCAGATGCGTAATGCACAGCACTTGGCCAACGCCGGAAATCGCCGCAATTTTTTCTGCCATCTTCTGCGCAGTCACGCCGCCGACGCCAGTATCAATCTCGTCAAAAACCATCGTGCCCACGTCACCGCGGTTCATCAGCACAGTCTTCACCGCCAGCGCAATACGGCTAAGCTCACCGCCGGACGCCACCTTCTCCAGTGCCGCCAGCGGCTCGCCCATGTTCGCACTGAACATAAAATGCAGGGCATCTCGTCCCTGCGCAGTAAACTTTTCCAAAGGCTCGCAGGTTATCTGCAAAACGCCATCAGGCATAGCCAAATCGCGGATATGCAGCGTAATCCGCTCAGCCAGAAGCTTCGCTGCCTGCTCACGCTGCTCCGTCAGCACCGCCGCCGCACGTCCCAGCTTGACAACAGCCTCCGCCACAGCCTTCTGCGCCTGCTCCAGCGTCAGGGCAATATTCTCCAGCTCCGCATACTTCGTCTGCGTCGCCGCCAGATAATCAAGCACAGCCTGCGTCGTACCGCCGTACTTCTTCTGCAGGCGGTAAATGATATCCAGACGCTGCTGCACCTCAGCAGCTCGCTCGCCGTTAAAATCGCTGCTCGCCATATATTCGCTCAGCTCGCCGCGACAGTCGTCAAGCGTAATCCAAGCACTGTCGGCGCACTCTGCTAAGGGCGCCAGCCTGCTGTCATAGCGTGCAGCATACTGCAGCTGGTCACGCACATGTGCCAGACGCGCCAGCACAGCAGCCTCGGCCTCCAGATGATTATACGCCGTATTCACAGCCTGCATGATGCGCTCGCTGTTCTGCAGCAGACGCGCCTCCTCCTCCAGCCCTTCTTCTTCACCGAGCTTGAGGTTGGCCTCGCTGATTTCCTTGATTTCCCACGCATAGCGGTCTAAAAGCAAATCCTGCTGCTCATTTTCTTCTTCAAGCTGACGCAGGTGCTTTTCTAGCGCAACATACACATCATAAAGCCTTTTATAT
>JAIHZV010000087.1 GCA_022718015.1 Phascolarctobacterium sp.
GTGCCGGACGTAGTGCTGAACCGTCTGTATAAGCACACTGCGCTGCAAAGCTCCTTCGGTATCATTATGCTGGCGCTCGTGAACGGCGAGCCGCGCGTGCTGAACCTCAAGCAGGTGCTCGAATATTATCTGGCGCATCAAAAAGATGTTATTACCAGACGTACACGCTACGATTTGGGCAAGGCTAAGGACAGAGCGCACATCTTAGAGGGCTTGAAGATTGCTCTCGACAATATCGACGCTGTTATCAGCACCATCCGCAGCAGCTCTACGGCAGATATTGCCCGCGCTGCCCTCATGGATAACTTCAAGCTGAGCCAGCGTCAGGCACAGGCTATTCTGGATATGCGTCTGCAGCGTCTGACTGGTCTGGAGCGCAAGAAGATTGAAGACGAATATGCCGACGTGCTGCAGACTATCGACTGGCTGGAAAGCGTGCTGGCAGATGAGCATAAGGTTATGAACATTATCAAGGAAGACCTGCTGGATATGAAGAAGCGCTTCGGTGACGAGCGCCGCACGGAAATTTCCCGTGATACCTCGGAAATGGAAATCGAAGACCTCATTGCTGAGGAGGACATCGTTGTTACCATCAGCCATCAGGGCTATATCAAGCGCCAGACGCTCGACAACTTCCGCAATCAGAAGCGTGGCGGCGTAGGCAAAACTGGTGGCAGTGGCAAGAAGATTGATGACTCTGCTGAGCATCTCTTCCTCTCTACGACGCACCACAACATACTCTTCTTCACCAACAGAGGTCGCGTATACCGTCAAAAGGGCTATGAAATCCCCGAGGCTGGTCGTACTGCTAAGGGCACGGCGATTATCAACCTGCTGCCGCTGACGCAGGGCGAAAAGATTACTGCTGTTATCCCCGTCAAGGAGTTCGTTGAGGACCAGTTCCTCTTCATGGCTACCAACCGTGGCACAGTGAAGAAGATGAACCTGAAGGACCTTGAGAGTGCGCGTAAGGCTGGCATCGTTGCTATCAACCTTGATGACAGGGAGGACCTGATTGGTGTTGAGCTGACCGATGGCAACAGCGAGATTATTCTTGCTACACGCAATGGTCTGGCTATCCGCTTCGATGAGCAGGATGTGCGTCCGATGGGCCGTACAGCTCATGGCGTGCGTGGTGTAGCGCTCAACTATGGTGACGAGGTTGTAGCTATGGACAGCGTGCCTGACGAGAACTATGAGGTGCTGACCGCAACCGAGTTCGGCATGGGCAAGCGTACTGCTGTCAGCGAATACCGCAAGCAGACTCGCGGCGGCAAGGGCATTATCAATATCAAGATTACCGAGAAAACTGGTCTTGTTATCGGTATGAAGGTTATCAATCCGGCGCAGGAAATCATGATGATTACGGCTGCCGGCCTGATTATCCGCATTGATGTTGACGATATCTCCCAATATGGCCGTAACGCTCAGGGCGTGAAGCTGATGACGCTGAACGATGAGGATAAGGTAGTTTCCCTGGCTGCCATCCATCATGACGAAGAAAGCGATAAATAAGTAATATAAAAGCTTGCAGCTGTTACCGTATTGGCAGGAGCTGCAAGCTTTATTTTTTGGCAAAGAAATAGGCTGTTGTATACTCTCTGTCTTGCTTACACTTGGCAGAGATAGTTATACAACAGCCTATTTTGCTTTTTATATTTAGCTTTCCTGTTTTTCTATTAGCCTGCTACAGCTTCAAAGCTCGGAGCTGGTTCAGCTGCCTCGCCGCTTTCAAAGCCGCCGCATTTGCCGCGGAAGATTGCGCCTTCAGCAATAACGAGGGTTTGGCATTTGATATCGCCATAAACCTTAGCGTTGCTGGTGAGCTGCAGCTTTTCTTTGCAGGTGATGTTGCCGGTAACCTGACCGGAAATAGTGGCGTTTTTAGCATATACAGTTGCACGGATGTTGCCGGATTCACCGATGAACAGGTCGTTGTCAACAGCTAAGGTGCCGTCAATTACACCATCTATACGGGTGCAGCCGTTGATGCTGATATTACCATTGATTGCAGTATTTTGACTAATAATTACTTCATAATCCATTTTTCTAAACTCCTTTTTAACTGTTTTTTTAGGCAGGATAACAGGCTTGGGCAATTCCTTTGCTTCTGCTTCAGGCTCTGCTGCTGGCGCTGTCGGTTCTACTGCCGGCTGTGGTGCTTCTGCTTCCACAGGCTGTGATTTTTTAGAAAAGAAGAACATTCTCTATCACCTCGTCATTTCATCAGCTTACGAGGATTAACCTGCTCACCATAGAGCAGCACCTCAAAATGCAGGTGCGGACCGGTGCTGTAGCCGGTGCTGCCTACATAGCCGATAACCTGTCCTTTTTCGACATAATCACCGGCATTAACCTTTATAGAGCTCATATGGCCATAAGCTGTGGAATAGCCATAGTCATGTGAGATATTAACATAGTTGCCATAGCCGCCATACCAGCCTGCTCTCTGCACGTAGCCGGAGGCGCTGGCATAAATCGGTGCACCGTAATCCTCAGCGATATCTATACCCGGATGATAATCACCGGAGCCGTCGAAGGGATTGGCACGACCGCCAAATTCAGAGGAAACGTAGCCGCCGTCTACAGGCCATTTGCTAGGTGTTACCTCCATGCGGTAGTTTTCGCTTTTGATGCTGGCTAAGAGTGCATCCCAGTTTTTCGTAGAAACCTGCATGCTCTTCTGCAGGTTAAGATTCTGCTGCTGCAAAATAGTTATGTCAGAGATTTTTGCTTTGCTAGGACCGCCCTTGCCGCCCTCAGCCTCAGCAAGCTGCTCCTTAGTGGGAACCTCCATACCAGACTTTTTCATCTGCTCGCGTACATTAGCTTCAATCTTCGCCAGTGCAGCCAGCTGCTTTTGTACGGCCTCAGTGCTTTTGGCAAGCTCCTGAACCTTCTGCTCCTGCTGAGCCTTGGTTTTGCGGAACTCTGCCAGCTCCCTTGCTTCCTTGCTGCTGGAGTAAAGCATGCAGGAAAGCAGCATAATTACGCCGACAGTGCCTAATGCAACACCGCCTGCAATCGTAGCATATTTTTTAATTTGTGCAGTATCCATATCCTTACGGCTGATGCCCTTGCCATCATGCGGGACGAGCATGACTGTGTAATCACCCTGCATCTGCTGGAAGGAATTAAGTAAATCCTTTAATTTCCGAAATTTGTTAATCATAGTTCCTTCTTCCTCAAAACTAATTACATATCAAATCTATATTATTTCAACTAATTGTTAAAGTTCCTATAAAGTGAAAGAGCTTCTCTAAATAGTTTAGCATACATTTTTTCCCTATGAAATAGTTTTAGGACGAAATGCAGTACTGGGTGTGCGAAATGTTAAAAATAATATTTGTACTCTGCTTTGTTTACATATATAATTTGATTAAGGGAAGAAAAAAGCTTTTTGTGAAGGAGAGTTACATTCATGTATGATGAATTGTTTTGGCTTGAGCTTTTGGAAGATACACATTTTATATTGACGCTTATCTACGGTGTCATCCTGAGTGCGGCTTTTGTGGGGATGGAGCGCACGAAGGCGAACTATATGAAGCTGGGCTATTTTACCGTTATTTCTGCAATCCTGCAGTTTTTGACCTTTGAGTATTTAGGTAATGCGAGGGCGTTGCAGCTGTATCCCCTTTTGATTCATGTACCGCTTATAATCTTTATGAGCTATATGTACAAAGTGTCGTATTACAGCTCGACGCTGGCTGTGTCTATGGGTTATTTGTGCTGTCAGCTGACAAAGTGGATTGGCATGGTAGGCGTATTATTTATACCGGAGCAGTGGTTTTATTATGCTGTGCGTATAGCAGTTACCTTACCCCTGCTGGCGTTGCTCGTTTACTACGTCAGTCCCAGCTTTGCAATGCTTGTGCGATTGCCTTGGCGTGAGCTGGTGACTCTTGGACTGATGCCCTGTGTTTATTATATTTATGACTATATTACTACGGTCTATACGAAGCTGCTTTACTCCGGTAATCCGGTGATTGCGGAGTTTTTAGGCTTTTTCCTTTGTATTGTCTATATAATTTTTCTTTATATTTTTGCGCATGAATATCTGGCTAATAAGGAGCTGGAGGTGCAAAATAAGCTGATTGAAATGAAGGTCAATTCTACGCTGCATGAGCTGACACAGACGCGACAGATGCAGCAGCAGCTGTCGATTATGCGTCATGATATGCGCCATTTTATGAGCACTGCGCGTACGCTTATCCAGCAGGGCAAATATGCTGAGGCACAGCAATACCTTGGCGAGGAGCAAAGCGAGCTGGAAGGAACGATCTTGCAGCGCTATTGTACGCATGAATACATCAATGCTATTATTATCAAATATAGTGATAAGTGCCGTTTGCAAAAAATCAGCTTTCAGGCAGAGGTTAAGCTGGCGGAGCTGCTTCCTTGCTCAGAGCTTAGCTTTTCGGCGATTTTGGATAATGCTCTGGAAAATGCGTGGAATGCAGTTTGTGAGCTGCCTGAGGAGCAGGCGCAAATTAGCCTTTCACTCAAGCAAAATGGCGGCAAGCTGCTGCTGGCGGTTAAGAATACCTATCTGCAGAAGCCGGAATTTGCTAACGACCGTCCCGTATCGACACGCTATGGTCATGGCATAGGCACGCGGAGTATTATTTATAACTGCGAAAAAATTGGTGGACAATACCAATTTTCTTTAGAGGATAAGCTCTTTGTTTTACGTATCATTGTTTAAGGGGGATATTTATGCTGCGTTTTATACTTTGTGATGATGATGAGCTTCAATTAGATGAAATAGCAGGCTTTATACGGCAGTGGGCAGATACAAATAAAATTAACGTGGAAATCAGCCAGTTTACCTCGGGAAAGGCGGTGCTGGAGCAGTTTCAGCCACAGCGCAATGATATTGTGATTTGTGATATCATGATGCCGGATATGGACGGCTTGACGCTGGCGAACAGTCTGCGCTCCCTGCGTCCGGATTTTCATATTATTTTTATGTCCTCCTCGAAGGATTTTGCTTTGCAGGCCTACGATGCTCATCCCTATGGTTATCTGGTCAAGCCGTGCAGCTATGAGGCCTTCAGTGCATTGCTGGGAAACTTAATGCAGAAGGTGCGGATGCATACGCTTTCGGTGCATTCCGGTCATGAGACATATAAGCTGCCAATTACGGACATTAGCTTCGTGGAGGCGACGAACAGGCAGACTGTCTTCAACATGAAGGATGGACGTAGCATTGCTACGCGTGATACGCTGGCAAGTATTCAGGACGTGCTGCTGAAGTACCCTGCCTTTTTCAAGCCGCATCGGAGCTATATTATCAACCTGCAGTATGTTGAGCACTTTAATAGCAAAGAAATTTCTATAAAAAATTTTGCCTGCCTGATACCGATTGCCAGAGGTATGGATAAGGAATTCAAGGAAAAATATTTTCAGTTTATGTTCTCTGAGTAGAGCGATTGAGAATTGAGAAAAAGAAGAGCTGCTGTACCTAGCTTGGTGCAGCAGCCTTTTTTGCTATGCTTTATTAATTTATATTATAAATTGTCGACAGCCCTTTTCAGCTGCTCTAGTCCCTGTAAAAGCGTACTGCGCGGGCAGGCAACATTGATGCGTTCAAAGGCTTGGCCTTCAGGGCCGAAGATGCCGCCGCCGTCGAGCCAAAGGTGAGCCTTGTGCAAAAGCCACTGCTCGCGCTCCTCGGCCGTGAGGCCGAGGGCGCTGCAGTCGAGCCAGACGAGGTATGTACCCTGTGGTGCAAGCAGCTTGAGCTGGGGCAGATTTTCTGCCAGATAGCTGCTGAGAAAATGTATATTAG
>JAIHZV010000088.1 GCA_022718015.1 Phascolarctobacterium sp.
GGTGGTACCGCGTAAATCACGCCCCTATCGGTTATGCCGGTAGGGGCTTTTTATTATTCATTTTTTATTAAACAAGCAAGGATGCTTGGGGGAAAGGAAGTTGTTTTTATGAAAAAATTTGCTAAAACATTCACTGCTGCAGCTATGATTGCTGCTATGGCTTTAATCGCCGGCTGCGGTGGCGGCTCCGATAAGCAGGCTGCTTCGTCCGGCGGCAAGGTTACGTTGAAAATGGCAGCACATCTGCCGCAAAGCCATCCGCTGGTGAAGGCTATGCAGGACTTGAAGGCTAAGACGGCGGAAAAATCCGGCGGCACCTTGGATATCCAGATTTATCCGGCAGGCCAGCTGTTTAATGATAAAAATATGAATGACGCATTGATTAGCGGCGGCGTAGATATGGGCTTGAATACCGTAGGCCGTTGGGCAAGCATCGTTCCGGCGATGGACGTGTTCGACCTGCCGTTCCTCTTCCCGACCTATGAAAAAATTGGCAAGGCTGTCGACGGCGGCTTGGGCGACAAGCTGGGCGCAGAGCTGGAGAAGAAGGGCGTGCGTCCGCTGATTTGGGCAGATTATGGCTTCGTGCAGTTCGCTAACAGCAAAAAGCCGATTCAAGCTCCTGAGGATTTCGCCGGTCTGAAAATCCGCGGCTACAGCAAATATTCTACTGAAACAATCAAGGCCTTGGGTGCTTCCAGTGTAACGATGGGCTCGGGCGAGGTATATATGGGCATTCAGCGCGGTACGATTGATGGTCAGGTTTCCGGTACGACGGCAATGCGCGACCGCAAAATGTATGAGGTTACCAAGTATCTGACCGTTACCAACCATGGCTGTCCGGAATTTTTGCTGGCGATTAACGATAAATCCTATGCAAAGCTGAACGACCAGCAGAAGAAGGCACTGACCGATGCAGCAAAAGAGGTGCAGCAGGCTATCCGCGACAATGCGAAGAAGGAAGACCTGAAGGCGCTCGACGATTTGAAGGCCAAAGGCATGGAGGTTTACGTTGTGCCTGAAGGCGAGCTGCAAAAATGGCGTGACGCAACCAAGTCTACTTGGGAGCAGTTCGTGAAGGAAACCGGCAAGACCGGTCAGGAGCTGATTGATATCTGCATTAAATAAGTTCGGCTAGAAGTGAGAGTGATTAGTGGTGGAAAAGTTTCTGCTTATTTATGAAAAGTTTTTAAAGGTGCTGACGAAACTCGTCGGCGTTATCGCCGGAGCGCTGGTTATGTACTGTGCGTTCAGCATTGTCTGGGAGGTTATTGCCCGCGGCGTGCTGAATTCGCCGACAGAATGGGTTATGGAAATTTCCACCTATTGCATCCTGATAGCAGGCTTTTTGGGCATGGGCGTGGCCTATGCAGGCAAGAAGCATATTCATGTGGATATTTTTGTTTCCCAGATGTCGCCTAAAATGCTGACCTATGTGGAGGTGTTCACCTCGCTGCTGGGCATTTTCTACAGCTATATATTTATGGTTTATTCTTGGGATATGGCGATGCTGTCGCTGGAGCTGAACAACTGCGCACCGACGACGCTGGGCACGCCGCTGTGGATTCCGCAGATGTCGATGCCGCTGGGCTTTGGCGTGCTGCTGCTGCAGCTTGTCCGCACGCTGTTAGAGGATATTATCAAGATTAAAAATAATGATTTTACAAGAGATTTTGAGAAGGAGGTAAGTAAATAATGATTGCTGGCTTTACTATCCTGCTTCTCGTTCTTCTCGGTCTGGGACTGCCTGTGGCCTTTGCTCTGGGACTCGGCGGTGTCAGCGGCATGCTGGCGTTCATGGGCGGCGAAAGCGCCTTGAACCAGCTGCCGATTCTTGGCTACAAGTCGCTGGACGATTTCGTGCTGACGGCTGTACCGATGTATATTCTTATGAGCCAGATTCTGCTGACCGGCAAGGTGGGCAACAACCTTTTCGATTTGGCGCATAAGTGGCTGCGTCATCTGCCGGGCGGCCTTGGCATTGCGACGGTTATCGCCTGCGCCATCTTTGCGGCGATCACCGGCTCCTCCGTTGCCTGCGCTGTTACCATCGGCGCGATTGCGATTCCCGAGATGCTCAAGCGTGGCTACGACCGTCCGCTGGTTTTGGGCGCTGTGGCGGCGGGTGGTACGCTGGGCATTCTGATTCCGCCGTCGATTCCGATGATTCTCTATGGTGCGATTACTGATGAATCCATCGGCAAGCTGTTCATGAGCGGCGTCGTTCCCGGCGTAATGATGACCGTGATGATTATGGCAATCGTTGTCTTCCGCTCGCGTCATCTGGAGCGTGAGGCGGCAGCGCCGTGGAGCGAGCGCATGGAGGCGCTGCGTAAAAACTTTTGGGGACTGATGCTGCCCGTCATCGTTGTCGGCGGTATCTACACCGGTGTGTTTACGCCGACGGAGGCTGCCGGCATCGGCACGATATACAGCCTCGTGATAACTTTCTTCATTTATAAGACGCTCAAGCTCAGCGACCTGCCGGAGATTTTGAACGACACGATTAAGACGACCTGCATGATTTTCGCCATTATGATTGGCGCTACGCTGTTTGGCTTCGTGCTGACCATTCTGGATGCGCCGCAGGCGCTGACGACGGCGGTTGTGGAAATGCAGGCCAGCAAGTGGCTGGTGTTCATTGCTATCAACATTCTGCTGCTTTTCCTCGGCTGTATTTTGGAATCTGTTTCGATTATTTTTATTACGCTGCCGATTCTCTTTCCGCTGATTACGCAGCTTGGCTTCGACCCTATCTGGTTCAATGTTGTTATGCTGCTGAATCTGGAGCTGGCGCTGATTACGCCGCCTGTAGGCATGAACCTGTTCGTGCTGCAGGGCATCAGTCCGGACAGCAAAATGACAGATATAATCAAGGGCGTTATTCCGTTTGGTGCGGCGATGGCGCTGGAGATTGTGATTTTGTGCTTTTTCCCGGAGGTGGCTACCTGGCTGCCTAGCGTAGTGAAGTAGGAGGGAGCGCGTCTTTTAAGGCGCGCCTCCCTACAACTCTATAAAAATTTTATTGACAGAGAAAACGAAAAAGCATATAATAATTTAGTAATACCGTAAAGGATGCGCTTGACAAGCATCCTTTTTCTTGTTTTTCATGAAGGAGAGAACAATAGCAATGATTAGAAATGATATTCGTAATATAGCAATTATTGCCCACGTTGACCATGGCAAGACCACTCTGGTTGATGCTATGCTGAAGCAAAGCGGTATTTTCCGTGCTAATGAACATGTAGAGGACCGTGTTATGGACTCCAATGCTCTGGAGCGTGAGCGTGGTATCACCATCCTTTCCAAAAATACTGCAGTTATGCATGAAGGCGTAAAAATCAACATCCTTGACACCCCGGGCCATGCTGATTTTGGCGGCGAGGTAGAGCGCGTACTGACCATGGTTGATGGCGTACTGCTGCTGGTTGATGCTTATGAAGGACCGATGCCGCAGACTAAATACGTTCTGCGTAAAGCTTTGGAGCAGCATCTGAAACCGATTGTTGTTATCAACAAGATTGACCGTCCTGACCAACGTGTTGATGAGGTTATCGACGAGGTTCTGGACCTGTTCATCGAGCTGGACGCTGATGAAGACCAGCTGGAGTTCCCGGTGGTTCTGGCTTCTGCTCGTAATGGTATTGCTAAGCTGTCCATGGACGACGAAAGCACTACTCTGGAGCCGCTGTTCAAGGTTATTCTGGAAAACATTCCTGCTCCGGACGTAGATGTTGACGCTCCGCTGCAGATGATTGTTAACACTCTGGATTATGATGATTATGTAGGCCGTATCGTTGTAGGCCGTGTTATCCGCGGCACCATCCACAATGGCGAAAACATTGTGCTGATGGATGAGGGCGGCAACCGCAATGGCAAGATTGGCCGTCTGTACAGCTATCAAGGCCTGAAGCGTGTAGAAACTGACGCTGTACAGGCTGGCGACATCGTTGCTCTTATCGGTCTGCAGGATGCTAACATCGGCGACACCATCGCTGACCCTGAGCATCCGGAGGCACTGAAGGGCATCAAGATTGATGAGCCGACTCTGTCCATGCTGTTCTATGTAAATAACAGTCCCTTCGCTGGCCGTGAGGGCGAGTTTGTAACCAGCCGTCACCTGCGTGACCGTCTGTTTAAAGAAGTAAAAACCAACGTATCTATGCGCGTTGAAGAAACTGAAACTCCTGATGCATATAAGGTTTCCGGCCGTGGCGAGCTGCATCTGTCCATCCTCATCGAAACCATGCGTCGTGAAGGCTTCGAACTGCAGGTTGGCAAGCCGAAGGTTATTATGCACCGTGACGAAAACGGCACGCTCGTTGAGCCTATGGAGGCATTGACCATCGACGTACCGCAGGATTACATGGGCGCTGTTATGGAAGGCCTTGGTCTGCGTAAGGCTGAGCTGCAGAACATGACCGAGATGGCAGGCTACCTGCGTATGGAATTCAAGATTCCGGCACGTGGCTTAATCGGCTTCCGTAACCAGTTCCTGACCGATACCAAAGGTAACGGCATCATGAACCACGTTTTCGCCGGCTATGAAGAATACAAGGGCGAAATCCCCGGTCGTACCCGCGGCAGCCTTGTTGCTTTTGAAACCGGTGAAACCACCTCCTACGGCATTGGCAATGCGCAAGAGCGCGGCACCATGTTCGTTGTTCCGGCTGAAAAGATTTATGAAGGCCAGCTCGTTGGCGAAAACAGCCGTGAAGAGGATATGGACGTTAACCCCTGCAAGAAGAAACATGTCAGCAACATGCGTGCTGCCGGCAGTGATGATGCAATCCGTCTGATTCCGCCTCAGACCTTCTCTCTGGAGCAGGCTCTGGAGCATATCAACGAGGATGAACTGGTTGAGGTTACTCCGAAGAGCATCCGTATGCGTAAGAAGGTTCTGAGCCGTCTGGAGCGCGGTAAGCTGCGCGGCCGCATGAAAAACATGCAATAATAATTCTTTGACAAGCTGTAGATAATTTGCTAAAATAAGGATAACTACATTAGTCTATTCCGTTGATTAGCGAATGTTTATAGATAAATGCGCTAACAGTTTATTAGTTTGGAGGCTGGAGCCATGGATTTGAAAAATACGGCAAAAAAATTCTTTTGGGCAGATGAAGAAGAGGAGCTGCAGGAGGAGTATAGCACTCCGCGCCTGCTGAAATCCGGTCATTTGAATATTATGGTGCGCACACCGAAATCCTTTGCGGATGTTCGTGAATATGCTGATTCCCTGATGAACGGCTGCGCTATTATGGTCAGCTTTGATGCAGTTGATGCTGTGCTGAAGAATCGTATTTTTGATTATCTTAATGGCGTAAGCTACATTGTGAACGCGTCTGTTTCTGCTGTTAATGACAACCTGCTGCTTTATGCACCAGAGCAGGTACAGATTGACAAGCCGCAGACTGCACGCCGCAGTGGTGTTATGTCCTCTTGGCTGAATAAATAAAAAAGAATTTAGAGAAGCTATTGCACTGAGAGTTGTGTCTTGGTGTGATAGCTTCTTTTGTTTTGCGCGGAAGGCTATTTCTAAACTTTCGTTTGTGAATTTCCTGTGCAGTACTTTCAAAAAGCGTTTTATAATGCTAAAATATAATGGAGAATATTTATTGAAGATGCCAGTCATCTTAGACGAAGAATTTACGAAAGAGCGAGGTATAGATTATGAAACTTTTTTCTTGGAACGTTAACGGACTGCG
>JAIHZV010000089.1 GCA_022718015.1 Phascolarctobacterium sp.
CATTTTACACGCGCCGGCATATGCGACACGTCCTGCAGCACGCCTGCTTCCTCCAGCTCGTCGATTTCCTCCTCGCTGGCGTCGCTCTTGATCATGCGCAGGAAAATGTCTGCCAAACGCAGAGCCTCCTGCTCGCTCTTGCCGATAACAAGATCCAGCATCATATCAGCGCTGGCCTGGCTGATAGCACAGCCGCTGCCCTGGAAGGCACCATCGACAACAACGCCGTCCTGCACCTTGAGCTTCATCGTGATATCATCGCCGCAGGTCGGATTATAGCCGCGCATCTCCAGATCAGCGTCCGGCAGCTCATGCTTATGCGCCGGATGCATGTTGTGGTCTATCAAAATTTCGTTATAAAAGCTTCTGTTATCTGCCATAGCCCATTCTCTCCCTAATCGTGCTCAGACATTTGATAAAGCGCTCCACGTCCTCCTGCGTATTATAGAAGGCTACGCTCGCACGCGCCGTAGCACCGGTACACAGGTGGTCTAAAAGCGGCTGCGCGCAGTGGTTGCCGGCGCGGATATTCACGCCGTCTGCATCCATAATCGCCGCAATATCATGCGGATGCACGCCATCGATTGTAAAGGTGATGATGCCCTTATGCTCCTCGGCAGTCTGGCCGCCGATAATATGCACGCCCTCAATCTTCTGCATAGCGTCAAACGCCAGCTTCGTCAATGCCTCCTCACGTGCTTCAATCACATCAAAGCCGATGCTGTTGATATAATCAATCGCAGCGTGCAGGCCTACGGCACCGGCAGCATTGACCGTGCCCGCCTCAAACTTATGCGGCAGCGGCGCATACTCCTGGCCGTCACGGCTGACAAAGCTAATCATCTCGCCACCACGCAAAAACGGCGGCATAGCCTCCAGCAACGCCTTCTTGCCATACAAAACGCCGATACCCATAGGTCCGAGCATCTTGTGCCCGCTGAAGGCGAGGAAATCAGCATCCAGCTTCTGCACATCAATCGCCATATGCGGTGCGCTCTGAGCAGCGTCAATAACTGCCACAGCACCAACCTTATGCGCCTCCTCGATCAGCTTGCCAATAGGATTCAGGCGGCCTAAAACATTAGAAACCTCGGCCATAGCCACCAGCTTCGTTTTTTCCGTCACTGCGGCCTCAATAGCCTCGTCGCTCACGCTGCCGTCAGCAGCACACTCGATATATTTCAGCACTGCGCCGGTCTTTTCTGCAACCATGCGCCAGGGCAGCATGTTGCTATGATGCTCCATAATCGTCGTCACAATCTCATCGCCGGGCTTCAGGTTAGCCAGGCCATAGGAATAGGCAACAAGATTCAGGCTCTCTGACGCATTACGTGTGAAGATAATCTCCTGCTCGCTTTTAGCGTTGATGAACTTCTGCACAGCAACGCGTGCATCCTCATAGGCATCGGTCGCCTCCATCGCCAGCTCATACAAGCCGCGCAGGGGATTAGCGTTATGCTTCAGATAAAAATTGCATTCTGCATCAATAACGCACTGCGGCTTCTGCGTCGTCGCAGAATTGTCCAGATAAGCAACGTCCTTTGCTGCAAGCAGCGGGAAATCCTTTTTATAATCAACGGTGAGCAAATCCTTATCATTCACCATCATGCATTACTCCTTCCAGATAACGCTGCACAAGCTGCACAGTGTCCTCATCCTCAATACGGCGGCAAAGAGCGTCGATTTTTGCCTTCGCCATCATATCGACAGCCTCCTGCTCCGTAAAGCCGCGGCTGCACAAATAAAACAGCAGGTTTTCGTCCAGCTTGCCGATGCTGGCACCATGGTTGCCCTGCACGTCCTCCTCGCTGCATAAAATCAGCGGAATCGTCTGGTTGACAACGTCGTCGCTCAAAAGCAGCACAGTTTCCTTCTCGTCGCCCACGGCACCACCGCAGCCATTCTTGAAGTCAATCGTACCGCGATAGATTTTCTTTGCGCCGCCCTGCAGCACGCCGTCCGCCGTCATCTCACAGGTGGTCTTTTTGCCATAATGGTTGGCAATAAAGTTCATATCTATGGTCTGCTCCTGACGGCCATAATAGCCGATAGCAGCATTAAAATCAGCAGCCTCACCGATAATCTCGGTGCGCACACCGTTATAAATACGCTTAGAGCCCAGCTGCAGCTGTAAAAGCTCAAAGGCAGCATTATCACCCAGCTCACAGCCGACATCGTTCAGCTGCACATAGCTCTGGCCTAAAAGCTGCACCTGCACGAGCTTCACTCTGGCGCCGGCAGCAGCGGCAATCTTCGTCTGTACGCTGGCCTGACCTGCAGCCTGCGCCGTAGAAATATAGGTCATAAACACGGTCAGCTCACTGCCTGCCTTCGCCTCAATCTCCAGACGGTTGAAGCAGTTCTTGCCATCCTCATAGCGCAAGGTTACGCTCGCAGTGCTCTTGCCTGCGTCAGCAATCAGGCGCAGCGTCTGTCCGTCGCCAAGCTTATTTATCGCCTCGCCCATGCCTGTAGGCATTTTGGCAAAATTGCTGCCATGCACGCTGCACAAAGCATGCTCGCTGCAGCCACAGCAGCCGGTATTTTTATTTTTATTCAGGCAGACACTGCCCTGCAAGAAAACGCGCGGCTCACAGATATCCTGCGGCAGCTCGATGTCCGCCAGCTTCGTATCGTTCATGCGCAGTCTGTTCCAGGTAGGAGCAGGCAGCTGATTTATTAACATTTCATCTATCATTTTACTTACCCCTTAACCTATACTTCCCTGCATTTCCAGTCTGATTAAATTATTCATCTCCACAGCGTACTCCAGCGGCAGCTCCTTCGAAACATTATCTGCAAAGCCGCTGACAATCATCGCTCTTGCTTCCTCCTCGCTGATACCGCGGCTCATGAGATAGAACACTGCGTCATCGCTGATGCGGCCAATCTTTGCCTCATGACCGATATCGGCATCCGCCGTGCGCACATCAATCGCCGGAATGGTATCCGAGCGGGAAATATTATCCAGCATCAGGCTCTGGCAGGAAACAGAGGATTTGGCCTGCTTAGCCTTATTCGTCACCACAACGCTGCTACGGAAGGTGCTGATGCCGCCGCTCTTAGAAATCGAGCGCGTATTGACAACACTCGAGGTTTTCGGCGCATTATGCACAACCTTGCAGCCTGTATCAAGGTTCTGGCTGTGACCGGCGAAGGTTACGCCTGTAAACTCGCTGCGTGCGCCCTCACCGTTTAAAATGCTCATCGGATAGAGATAGGAAACGTGCGAGCCAAAGGAGCCGGACACCCATTCAATCGTGCCGCCCTCAGCCACCAGCGCACGCTTGGTATTGAGGTTATACATATTTTTCGACCAGTTTTCTATCGTCGAATAGCGCAGCTTCGCACCCTTGCCGATGAACAGCTCTACGCAGCCTGCATGTAAATTGGCAACGTTATATTTCGGCGCACTGCAGCCCTCGATAAAGTGCAGGTCTGCGCCCTCGTCAACAATAATCAGCGTATGCTCGAACTGGCCTGCGCCCTTCGCGTTCAGGCGGAAGTAGGATTGCAGCGGAATCGCCACTCTGACTCCCTTCGGCACATAGACGAAGGAGCCGCCGGACCAAACCGCACCATGCAGCGCCGCAAACTTATGGTCTGTCGGCGGCACAAGCTTCATAAAATGCTCATGCACCATCTCCGCATAGGGACCGTTGAGCGCGCTCTCCATATCGGTATAAATTACGCCCTGCTCCTCAACCTCCTTACGCACATTGTGGTAAACAAGCTCAGAGTCATACTGCGCACCTACACCGGCAAGGCTCGTCTGCTCAGCCTGCGGAATACCCAGACGCTCGAAGGTGTCCTTAATGTCCTCGGGAACATCCTCCCACTTGCCCTGCATCTTGGTATTCGGACGCACATAGGTAACGATGTTTTCCATATTCAGCCCTTCAATAGAAGGTCCCCATTGCGGCATTTGAATGCTGTTATAAATCTCCAGGGATTTCAGACGGAACTCGCGCATCCACTCTGGATCGTGCTTTTCACGCGAAATCTGCTCAACGATCTCACGCGTCAGGCCCTCGCTGATGCGATAAGCGTCCTTATCCTCGTTACGGAAGTCGTAAAGACTTCTGTCTATATCTTCTACATAGGTTTTTTCTTCCATCTTTACTCCACCAGTTACTCTTTATTTTGGATAAACTGCTCAAAGCCGTTCTTGCTCACTTCATCAACAAGCTCCGGACCGGCATTTTTGATAATCTGGCCGTGTACCAGAATATGCGTCTTGTCTACATGCAGCGCATCAAGAATTTTTGTGTTATGCGTAATAATCAGCAGTGCACCCTGACGATGCTCCTGGAAGGTTTTGATGCCTTGGGAAACAATCTTCACTGCATCAACGTCCAGACCGCTATCCGTTTCGTCAAGAATAGCCAGCTTCGGGTTCAGCATCAATAATTGCAGAATCTCGGCCTTTTTCTTCTCGCCGCCGCTGAAGCCCATGTTCAAATCGCGCTCAGCATATTTGTTGTCCATTTGCAGCAGAGCCATAGCCTGACGCAGCTCCTTGCGGAAATCCCACGCCTTAATGCGCACGCCGCGCTGCTGCTCCAAAGCAGTCTTCAAGAAACTGCTGAGGCTGATGCCGGGAACCTCCAGCGGATTCTGGAAGGACAGGAACAGGCCTGCCTTTGCACGCTTGTCCACCGGGAGCTTCGTGATATCCTCGCCGGCAAACTGAATGCTGCCGTCGGTAATAGTATATTTCGGATTACCCATGAGCGCATAGCCCAGGGTAGATTTGCCGGCGCCGTTCGGTCCCATCAGGACATGCGTTTCACCGGGTTGAATATCAAGATCCAGCTTATGCAGAATCTCTTTGTCCTCTACATTAACAGTAAGATTTCTCACCTCTAATAAATTCTCAGCCATATTTATCCTCCATTCGAAGCGTCTGCACGGACTGCTTCTATTATTTTCAATTCCCATAAATTTAGTATGAATTACACACTATATTATAAAATTATTTTCCGGACTATGCAAGCATTACAGAGCAATATCACTGCATTTTCATAAAAAATTCGCAAAAGCGAGCAGCTCACGCTACACAAGACCGTATCATATTATTATATAATATTTTTCGCATAAAAAAAAGAAGCTGGCGCATTTTTTACCAACAGCTCTTGAAGCGTACCACAGAAAATAAAAAAAGCACTCCATTTTCATGAAGTGCTAGATTTACGTGGTGGGCGCTAACGGGATCGAACCGCTGACATTCTGCTTGTAAGGCAGACGCTCTCCCAGCTGAGCTAAGCGCCCGAATGGTGACCGGTGGGGGAATCGAACCCCCGATACCGCCGTGAAAGGGCGGTGTCTTAACCGCTTGACCAACCGGCCAGGTGGCTCCCCGAGTAGGACTCGAACCTACGACGCCCTGATTAACAGTCAGGTGTTCTACCGGCTGAACTATCGGGGAATAATTTGTGTTGTTGGTTTGTGTTGCTCAACATCACGAGTGTTATTATACTAAGTCTGCGTGGATTTGTCAACACTTTTTTTCAACTTTTTTTGAAAAAGTTTTTTCAAACGCTCCAGCAGAATCAGAAATACGCAAAAAATGGCTTAACCATGCTGGTTTCAGGCTTTTACCTTCACCACGATTTTTTGCACCTGCGCCGCAGCTTCTTCGGCATTACAGTTGGGGCGATGTAGCTCCCACGGGAAAAAAATTGCAAAATCGCCTGCAG
>JAIHZV010000090.1 GCA_022718015.1 Phascolarctobacterium sp.
CTAAAAAATGTCTCGGTACGTGCAACCATGTCACGTGCCATTTTTTCGGCAGCATCTATGTCCATACCTGCAGCAGTATGCTCCAGAACCTCCATGGCAATGCCGCTGATGGGGCAGGCAGCAGTCTTGCTGTCAATAATCCTGATATCTGCTCCCTCTACATCAGCCATTACCTGACGAGCTGCCAGACGGCAGGTCTCATAAGTACCGCTGAGAACACTGTCTACAGTAATCATAATAACCTTCTTGCCGGACTTAACAAGCTCGGTAAACATATCTATAATCATGCCAATCGGCGGCTGGGAGGTCATCGGCAGCTTGCCGGTTTTTTCCACCATCTCAAACATCTCTGCCAGCGGACGCTCGCCGTCAATCCATTCATGATCACCATGACGCAAAATCAAACGCACTATATGGCAGCGCGGATCATCCTTTAAAAATGTTTCATCTGCTGCTGAGATACTATCCACAACAACATGTATTTCATCATGCATAATAGCCTCCTGTATAGTTAGGTATTGTTTAATTTTCTTAAGTTTAATTAGACTATTCAGTCTCGTTCCGTTCTCATTCCATATATAGTATATTGTACCATACTTTGGATAGTAATTCTAGTTTACCGTTAGCTAACTAGCAAAAATTCTAAAAGAAAATAGCAAAAAAGCAAAAAATGGCAAAAAAAAAAGCCCTTACGAAGAAGGGCCAAATGAGGGGCTGTTTTGATGTTCTTAGTATAACATCTTTGTATACAAAATGCAACCCCCTTTTTGTAAGATTTTTTACGCGAAATTGAAAAATGTCCACAAATCAGATTTTCATCTTGTGATTCGTGGACATTTTTTGCTTATTTGAAGTCTGCGCCCAGCATAACTACGCCATCGCAATCTGCCGCTCCGTCGCGGCTGATGCGCATCTTATGCGCAAACGGCACATTCGAAAGACGGTTAACTACCGCGCCATTATTGGTCGTAGAAATAACGGTCGTCTCCGCAATAATCTCACCGCTGCCGCCGCTGACAACCTCAAAGCCTGCACTGCGCAGACGCGCTGCAGCATCAGCACCGGCGCTCTTGCTGCCGGAGCAGTTAACAAGGCGGACAACGCCGCGGCCGCCGGAAGCAGTCTGCTTAGCTTCAGCCTTGGCAGCATCGTTTTTCTGCTCCTCAGCCTTCTCGCCCTCAGCATCCTTCTCTTCCTTAGCCTTTTCTTCCTTCTTCGCCTTCAGCTCTTTTTCTTCCTTGATGGCTTCCTTATTCTCCTCGCTGTCATCGCCCTTCTCAACCTTTTCGACAGCAGAATTATACTCCTGCTCCATCAGCTCAGCAGCAGATTTGTAGCGCTCCGTCATTGTTGCCCCCTGCATCTTGACCATCAGCTCACGCAGGTCTGTAATATCCGGCAGCCAGTAGCTGATGCCGTCGATATACTTCGGCTCACCGGGAACCATCGCCATCGACAGGCCCTTTTCCTTTACCATGCTGTGCAATGCTCTGCCGATATCAATCATATCGCTGAGCGGCATATCCGTCTTTACCATCGAGGTCAGCTGCTTAGCCAGCCCCGGAATATGCAGCAGCATGTCAGCAGAGGTAATCTTGTCATACACTGCCATCAGGAAATGCTGCTGACGGCGGATACGGCCGATATCGCCCTCCTCATCACGAAAGCGTACATATTGGATAGCCGTCTTGCCATTCAGATGCTGTCTGCCCTTCTTCAGGTCAACGGTGAAGCCGTCCCAGGTATCATGGTAGTACATATCCTTTTCAACATCAATATCAATGCCGCCGATTGCATCTACAAGGCCCTCAAAGCCCTTGAAGTCGACCATAACATAATTATTGACCTTGATACCCAAAAGCTCCTCGACAGTTTTCTGTGTCAGCTTTTGGCCGCCATAGGCATAGGCATGGTTAATCTTATCCCAGCCATGGCCCTCAATACGCACACGCGTATCACGCGGCACAGAAAGCAGCGAAGCAGCCTTCGTCTTGCTATCGAACATCACCACGAACAGCGTATCGCTGCGGCCTACATCGTCCGAGCGTTCATCTACGCCCATTACGATGATGTTCTTCTTTAAGCTCAAGCGGTCCGCCGGATTCAGGTTATCCAAGCCCTTCTCAGGGAAGAAATACCCGAAGGCAACATAAGCTACAACGCAGACAGCTGCCACCAGCAGTAAAATTTTCGTTTGGAAAATACTCTTCATTGTTTTTCAAATCCTCTCATTTTCTGGCCTCAGCCGTCAAAAACTCCGTCAGCTCCTTGCGGCTGCGGTATAAGAAAGCATAAAGCATACGTGCCGTCAGGCCCCAGATAACCTTGTCCTGCCAGCGGAAGAAATACACATAATAGGACTTATTCATGCGCCAGCTGCGCTGCCGCTGCGGAACAAGCTCAAAGGGAAAATCCTCGCCCGGACGGTCTGCCAGCTGCACCGAGCCGCGCTCCGGCTCCTGCGCCAGCAGCTCCTTCAGCGGCACCGTGAACACACACTCCACCTCGTCCTTGCTGTAGGTAATTCTGCTGATATCATCAATCATGCCCACAAACGGATGGATAATCGGACCGTTATGAGTCACCAGACAATCCAGCTCGCCGCAGACCGTAATATTCTGCGGCTGCAGTCCCAGCTCCTCGCACGTTTCACGCACCGCAGTCGTGCGAAAGCCGTCATCGCTGCACTCATACTTGCCGCCGGGGAAGCAGATTTCTCCCGGCTGACGGCGCAGCGTATGCGCCCGCTCCTCAAAAAGCACGCAAATGCCCTCCTCAGTACGCACGAGTGGCAGCAGCACCGCAGCGTCCCACAGACGGTCCAGCTTGTCAATGCCGGGCGCACGGCGGTGTAAGCGTTCAAACAACACGTATTGCAATCTTTCCATTTCACTCATAATAACACCTTATTTTAACACCTTTGTCCACAAAATTAAATAGCTTTTATAAATTTCTCTATGCAAGAAGCAATATCCTGCCCCAAATTGTAGAGAAGATGTAAAATCCGTAAAAAAAATACGCCAGCCGCTTTCGCAGCCGACGCAATAAGGGAAAGACAATATGTCGCACAGGCAGCGCGCCTGTTTATGAGTATAATTAGTAGAGCGAAGCTTCTTTCTCAGCGTGAGCCTTTTCGCTCTTGTCAACCAGCAGGGATACAGTAGCATCACCAGTGATGTTAACAGTGGTACGAGCCATATCCAGAATACGGTCGATACCAGCGATCAGCGCGGAGCCCTCCAGCGGCAGACCAAGGCTGGTCAAAATCATGGTCAGCATGATGTAGCCTGCACCAGGAACACCGGCAGTACCGATAGAAGCCAGAGTACCGGTTACGATAATCGTCATGTATTGAGCAGCAGTCAGGTCAACGCCATAAATCTGTGCTACGAAGAGTGCGCATACACCCTGATAAGCAGCAGTGCCGTCCATGTTGATGGTTGCGCCCAGCGGCAGAACGAAGCTGGAAACCTCTTTGGAAACGCCCAGCTTACGCACGCAGCTCATGTTCAGCGGCAGAGTGCCACCGGAGGAGCAGGAGCTGAACGCCATGAGAATTGCCGGAGCCATTGCTTTCACAAAGGTCACAGGGCTAACCTTGCCGATGAAGCGGACCATGGAGCCGTAAACGATAACAGCATGCAGGAAGCAGGCAAAATATACAGCCAGGATAACCTTCAGCAGCGGCAGCAGAACAGCAGGACCGTTAGCAGCAACAACCGGAGTAATCAAGCCGAAAACGCCGATAGGAGCAACAGCCATGATCATGCCAACGATTTTGTAGGAAACCTCAGCCAGACCGTCGATAGCATGCTTCAGAGCGTTAGCCTTTTCGCCAACAGCAGTGATGCCTACGCCCAAGAACAGAGCGAATACGATGATTTGCAGCATGTTAGCCTTAACCATTGCTTCGAGCGGATTGGTCGGGAAAATGTCAATAATAACCTTAGAGATAGGCGGTGCAGCCTTTGCAGTTACCTTAGCAACATCAACAGGCATATGCATGCCCAGGCCCGGCTCAACGATAGTGCCGATAGCCAAGCCGATAACGATAGCAAAAGCAGTCGTACCCAGGTAATAGCCGACGGTCTTGATACCGATACGGCCAACCTTTTTGATATCGCCCAGGCTGGCAACACCCATTACCAGGCTGGAGAATACCAGCGGAACGATGACCATTTTGATCATGTTCATAAAAATTGTGCCAAACGGAGCAATCCAGGTCTTGGCAAAGCCAACGCCCTCAGCTCCCAGCTCTAAGCCTGCGATAACGCCCAAGGCCAGGCCGATAAGAATTTTCGTAGATAAGTTCATACAACAACCCCCAGATTTCGTAAATAAATTAACTTGTATCTAAATTATAGCAGACAGAATTATAAATGTCCGATTGTATACAGTATAAAACGCGTGTATACAGTATTTCTACAGCAACCGCCAAAAGTATAGCAAAAAGCTGCCGCAGAACTCCCTCTCTGCCACGCTCTAGGCGACAGAGAAGCAGCACCTGCGACAGCTCCGCAATTTACGTTATTTACTTTACCAGCAGCTCATACGCCAGCACTGCCAGCGCACCAGGAATGCCAAAAAAGCCTGCAATCAGTGCATTCACGACTGTGATTTTAATCGTCAGGCCGACAAGCGCGCCCAAAAGATTCATCACCCACAAAAGCACTGCACCGCAGATGCCGTTCCATACCAGCTTAAAAGGCATAGAAAGCAGCTTTACAACTATCAGCAGAATCACAACGCCTACAATCATCGGCCCCAAGGAGCCGAGCGGACTAAGGCCTGCGCCTGCTGCCACGCTTTCTAACATTTCCATTTGTCAACGCCAGTCCTTTCTACATCGTCCTTCTGTTTTCCAAGGCCTTGGACAAGGTTATCTCGTCAGCATATTCCAGATCGCCGCCCATCGGCAGGCCATGCGCAATACGGCTGACGGTAATACCAATCGGCTTTAAAAGCTGTGCCAGATACGTGGCTGTCGCCTCGCCCTCCACATCAGAGTTCGTCGCGATAATCACCTCGCTGACGGACTCCTGCTGCAGACGCAGCAAAAGCTCGCGAATGCGCAGCTTGTCCGGCCCAATGCCATCCAAAGGCGAAAGCACGCCATGCAGCACATGATACAGTCCATGATAGCCATGGCTGCGCTCCATCGCCGCAATATCCTGCGGCTGCTCTACGACGCAGATCGTGAACTGGTCACGCTTTTCGTCGCAGCAGATTTCGCACTGCTCGCCATCCGTCAGATTAAAGCAGCGGCTGCAATAGTGAATCTGCTCCTTCGCACCGCTGAGCGCTGCCGCCAGCTGACGCACATCCTCCGCAGGCATATCAATCACATGATAGGCCAGACGCATAGCCGTTTTCGAGCCTATGCCAGGAAGCCTGCGCAGCTGCTCGTACAAATTGGCCAGCGGCCTGATCATCCTTGCCATTTTCTTAGAACATGCCCGGCAGCTTCATACCGCCAGTAACCTTGGACATTTCCTTCTCGGTCATTTCGTCGATTTGCTTCATGCCATCGTTGATAGCGGTGAGGATCATATCCTCCAGCATCTCCACATCCTCCGGATCAACAGCGGACGGATTGATTTTGATGGATTTCAGCTCTTTTTTACCATTAACAACTACGGTAACAGCACCGCCGCCTACGGAAGTTTCTACAGTACGGCTCTTCATTTCCTCCTGCAT
>JAIHZV010000091.1 GCA_022718015.1 Phascolarctobacterium sp.
CCAATAGGAGTTTTCGCCCTTCATGCCCAGGCTTATGCGGCCCTTCGTGCCCATGCCTCCGTTCGTTACGACATCACCGATGACAACTGCTCTGTTGTCACCTGCGCCTATAGCATTGCCATCCTCATCCTTCAGTACGTTGAAGTTCACAATGCCATAGTTCGGCGATACAAATTCACCGTAAGCACGGATTGCAGCCCATGCACCGTCAGCAGCCTCGATGCGACCGCCGCCAATATCAATCGTAGAAGCAACTGCGCTCACTGCTTCGTTGGAGTTCACGCCGTCTGCTAATACGTCAACAAGACCGTCAATAGTAATCTTCGAGGTTACGCCATTTTTGCCGTTCATGGTCTTGATAACTGCGCCGTTATTCTTATAGCTTGCGCTTGCACGTGCTGTCAGAACCTTCTTCTCCAAATCACCGTCGCCGTTATGAATAGTCAGCTGGCCGCCGCCGTTTGCAAACAAAGCTGCTGTCTGTCCACCACCGTTTGCAGTTACGTTCATTGCTCCCGCATTATGGATTTCTACAACACCATTGGCGATAGCAGCAATACCTGTCGAATGACTGTTAGCAATGCCGGTAACATTCATGCTGTTGCCGTTGAGATTGATCTGCGTATTCGTCCCTGCTGCACCAGAAATTGCTGCGCCGATAGCTGCAATCCACGGACCGCCCGCAATGGTGTGATTATCAACCGTCAAATTCGTGGTTTTCTTTGTAAAGCTGTATTCCTTGCTTTCAATATCCAGCACGCCATCCTTGACATAATTGATATTGGTATCAATGTTTCCCGTAATAGCATCTGTATAAGCAAGCTTCGTCTGTGCCTTTTCTGCAACCCAGTCCAGCTTGCCCTGACCGGTAGTTTCATCAAAAATTACGCTGCCTACGCGTTTGTTCGTGCTGTCGCCCTTCAAGGCATCATTTATGCTAACAAAGCTTGTGATGTTGCCTTCACCTGTCATAGCACCTGTGTAATACAGCTTATTGGCAAGATTTCCCAGCGTCTCACTAACTACAGTATTATTATTCAGGTTTAGGCCGCTATCATTGGTAAGCAGGGAAATATAGGAGCCCTTTTCAGCACTGCCTACTGTAAAGTTGCCGCCTAAAACAGTTGTCGGTGTATCAGCATCACGCTTATAAATAAGCTTTGTATGACCGCTATAATTATCTACGCTTGTATCACGTACGCCCTCGGTCGTCATATCAACAAAGCCTGCTTCAGCAATGCTTGCGCCGCCACGCAAAGCCTTCAACGTTGTATTAAGCCCATCCTTGCCAATCTCCGGCGTATTATTGTTATACCAGGTAGCACCATTTTTAATTGTTGCCGATACAGCCTTATTTATAGAATAGCCTTCCCAGGAAGCGCCACTATCCATTTTTACGTTAGTAGCAAATTTGGAATAGCCCTTCCATTGAGCCCCATTACCCATGAACAAATTTACAGAACCATAATCGCCAGGTGTTACGCCCCAGCCAGCGCCATTAATATAGTTGCCAATCCAGTAGGAATCAGCAGTATTCAAACCAACGTTAATCGTGCCTGCTGTACCCATGCCGCCGACAGTATTAAAATTACCATTAATCTGCGTACGATTGTTACCGGCAGCAATAGCCTTGCCTGCAGCAGTTTCTTCATCTTTAATAACATTGACGTTAACAATGCCATAGTTCGGCGATACAAATTCGCCATAAGCACGGATCGCACAGTTCGTTGCATTATCACCATAGTGTACGCCAGGGTTTTTACCGGAAGCACTCATGATGATTCTGCCGCCGCCGACTTCAATCGTCGATGCAACAGCGCTCAGACCTTCGGATATACCAACACCGTCAGTCGTATCCGCCTCGATATCAACCAAGCCATCAACCTTGAGCCAGGAACGTTCACCTGCCGTGCCATTCTTAGATTTTATAACAGCACCATTCGTACTGTTCGTAGTTTTGCAACGCAAGGTCAGAATCTTGCTTTCCGCATCATCACCGCCATTATGAATGAACAGCTGGCCACCACCATTAACAGACAGCGCAGCAACATAAGAGCCTTTTGTGCTCTCAGCATACACGCTCATCGGTCCCGCATTGTCGATTTCTACCTTACCATTCGCGCCAATAGCTGCTATACCAGTTGTAGCTTGATCTGTTACCAAATTGATATTCAGCTTTTTGCCATTTAAATCAAGGCTAACGTTCTCCTGATTATAGCCGCCATAAATGCCCGAAGCGATAAAATCCACCCACGGACCGGCAACCTGGCTGTTGCTCTCGACATTCATCGTAGTATCAGCGGTAAAATTATATTTTCCGTTTACAAATACACCTGCATCCTCATAATACTTTTTATTGCTGCGGTCACCAAGAATAGCCTTGGTAAATTCAGTTTCTTTTTGTGCACCAGGCTTGGTAAATTCCTGAACAATTGTATCTTTAGCAAAGTAGCCCTGACCTGTTGTCTTATCAAAGCTCATATCAGCAAAATATTTTTTTGCAGAGCGCGTGGTAAGGCCCTCAGCAATGCTGACCGTACCGCTGATATTGTCTTCGCCTGTCTTGTAGCCAGTATAATAAATCTTCTTTGCCAGCGCATTCAGCACAGCTTCACGACTAGCATCTGTATTCATATTGCTGTCATAATCAGTGAAAACATTCAGCGCACTCTTGTTTTCTGCCTTAACGATGGTTACATCGCCGCCAAGAATTTTTTCAGGAGTTGTTTTATCATGCTCATAAGCAATATTTAAAGCAGTGCTTTCAAGTGAGTCAATAGTTACTTTACCGCTTACAGCATTCTGGTAAATAAGGCCATTAGTGCCGGATATCTTGTTGAAAACTGTATCTGTGCCAGCATTACCTTTATTAGCAGCCTGATTATACCACACAGCACCATCATTCAAGGCCATCCCGACATTGCTGAACGCACCGGCTTCTTTGATTACGCCTTTTAAATACGAATCAGCTCCGGTAGCACCTAGCCATAAAACACCGGCGCTGCTATCACCAACATAAACGTCACCATCAATCTGCGTACGATTGCCTTGGATTACTGGACCTCTATAACCATTAAGTCCGGATAAAGTAGCAGCGCCATAATACACCCTGCCGCCTTGATTATAGATTGCATAACGATCGCTGCCATCTTCGCTGGCAAGAACATTTATTCTGCCGCCCTTGGTAACAGTTACGCTTGCTTGTCCATCTGCTGCATTAACAACGATGCCGTTGCCTGCAACATTAAGATCAGCATAGCCGTCAATATTAATCTTGCTATTTTTAAGATTAACATAAAGACCTGCACTGTTATCTAACAAATCTGCTGCCTTTTTATTTTCACTTACATTAACATTAACATTACCATAAATCCAAATCGCGCTGGCATTATAGTCAAGATTATCGACACCCTCCGGAGCAGATGCAGCAATACCATAACCACCATTAGCATTTTTTATATCAATGTTGACTTTTTTGCTGCTATAATCCCCTTTATTGGAATTAATAAACATGCCTTTATTGCTGGTATTAATCATTGAACGCCAGATGCCATAGCTTTTTTTAGTATTATCATCAGCACCGGTTACCGTAATATTATAATCAGCAACTTTACCATTAGTAGGAAAAATAGCCTGTTGTGCACCAGTCTGCAGCATACCTGCACCAATAGCGTCACCATGAGCAGTAACGTCAATACTCAAAGTCGAGTCATTAGGACTCAGATACAAATACGTAGCCTTTGTACTCATTGCAGCAATACCGGCAGCCACATCATAAGTATTACCATTAGCTGTAAACTGCAAAGGCGTATTGACACTGCTGTCAACTTTAATAGTTACATCCTTGTCAAACGCATAATATGGAGTAGAACCCTTTAATTCAACAAAATCCTTATACGCTGTGTCCACAGCTGCATCACCGGTAATAGGTGCTTCAATCACCTGCGCACTAGCGCTTGCTGCCATACTGCAGCCAAGCGCAAAGGCAATGCCTAACGCTAATTTTCTTGAATGTTGCCAAGCTTTAATTTTTCTCACAACTAACAACTCCTTTTCTGAATATCCTTTGCTAAGTTTCGACTAAAACAAACCTTTCTTTTGTCCCCCACAAAACAATACACACCCCTGTATATCGCTTATATAAATAAAAAAAAGCTTAATTTCATAACGACATTTCTGTCATCATAAAATTAAGCCAACAGTCTAATTTTACGTTTACTTTAATATACACCGACTTCACGGTCTCCTGTTTAGGTAAGCATCGCTATTTTATTACTAAAGTAATAAGCTGGTACTTTATCCAGTTATCTTAATTGCATTTTTTCTTATTTGTATGTATAGTATATTATATTTGTATTCGTTTTGTCAATTATAACGAGTTAATTTTTACACTCTTATTATCTTCATTCCTGCCTTTCGCAAAAAAACTTCGCCATCTCCATTTTTCAGAGCAAAAACAGTATAAGAGTATAAATTCAATCTATTATCTCACTAGCACAGCTTTACAAATTTTGCTCACGCTGCACGCCAAAAATGACCTGATAAAAACGCTCATCAGGTCATTAGGTTTAAGCAATACTCTTCAATTATACTGCCGCTTATTGCAGCTTTTGGTATTCGCCGTTATAACGAGCCTGCTCCTTTTCATAGCCGGCGGGATCAGCATAGCGGTTAACCTTGGTGTCCAGCGTGCAGGCTTCAGTGATGCATTTGTTGACAGCGTTCTTCGTATTGATGCGCGGATCGTCCTCGCTCGCAACTACGTAACCGGCAACACGCAGCATGCTGCTGTCATATTCCTTAATGCCATAATCATAGGTAATCAGCTCATTGCCTACGACAGTGCTCTCCTGCAGCGCAACCTTAACAGTGCTGTACTTGCCGACCAGCTTATCGCCGCTGCCTACGCCGGCCAGCTCAAGCTTCACAACAATCGGCACCAGGTTCGGACGGGTAACCAGCTTCACATCCTCAGCCTTCAGCTCCTTATCCGGCGCCTGCTTCAGCAGCTGCACAGGGAAGCGTTTGCCATATTTGTCCATAAGGAAGGCTTCAAACTCCGCCTTGCCCTTCTCAACATCATTTTCGCTGTTCTGCGCTTCCAGAATTACCTCCGGAACCTGATACCACAGCACAACCTTCTGCGCAGGCGCAGCCGAGCAAATGGAGCAGATCAGCAGACACATAATACAAAGAATCAATTTTTTCATAAGAAATCCCTCCTCGTCTTATGCTTTTATTATATCATACAATTCATGCTTGGGACGAAAACATGAAAAATATACACTGAAAGCCTGCATTTTGCGTAAAAGCTCCCTCTCCTACCCAAATTTAAGCCTTAGAGTGGTGGCAGAAGCTCTTTTAGATGCTATAATTACAGCAACAAGATAAATATAGGAGGCTGATAATTATGCGTATTGGTAAGAAACTATTTTCCTGCTTCTCCCTGCTTGCGCTTGGCATCATGTGCTTTTTTGCAGCTCCGCCCCAAGCTCAGGCAGCAGAATTTCTGACGCCTGATAAAAGCGCTTATCTTTACATGAATACTCGCGAGCTTGATATCCGTTATGATAACGAGGAAGCAAAATTTATTCTTCGAGATGACGGCGTTCTGCAGCTGACGAGCCAGGACGGACAAGCTGCCTATCTGGCCTTAGCAAGCACGGAAAAGGATCCCTACGCTGCCAGCTATACTA
>JAIHZV010000092.1 GCA_022718015.1 Phascolarctobacterium sp.
CGTGGTGCTGGACAAGACCGGCTACAAGAAGGAAGAAATCGCTATGGTGGGCGACCGTTTGGCGACGGATATTGCCTTTGGCCTGAATAATGATATTCTGTCGGTGATGGTGCTGACAGGCGAGGCAACAATGGAGGATGTGGAGCAGGGCAGCATTAAGCCTGATATCGTCCTGCCGCACGCTAAAGAAATTTTGAATTATATCGACTAAGCAGCTGACGTTCAGCATAAGGAGTGATAGAAATGGCAGTTTTAGAGCAGGAAACCGTTTTAACTGAAGCCTTGCGCCCCGTACCGGCAAGTGAGCTGGAGGCGCGCCTGGAGCGTTTTCGCAGAACGATGGATGCAGCGCATCCAGGCTGGGAGATGGCGGCGGTCAATCACAAGGTGGCAATGTATTACTTCACGGGTACGATACAGGAGGGCGTGCTGCTGATTCGTCCGCAGGACGCTGTTTTCTGGGTACGCCGCAGCTTTGAGCGTGCCTGCAATGAATCGCATTTCAGCGATATCCGTCCGATGCACAGCTTCCGTGAGGCAGCAGCCTTTTATGGCAGTGCGCCGAAGGTGATGTATGTGGAAACAAAGAAGGCAACCTTGGATTGGGAGCGTATGCTGCATAAGTATTTTGCTTTCGAGGAGCTGTGCTCCTTCGACAGCGTGCTGCAGGATTTGCGTATGGTGAAGAGCGAGTACGAGCTTAAGCAGATGGAGCAGTCCGGCGCCATTCATGAAACTGTGCTGGATATTGTTGCACCGAAGCTTATTCATGGCGGCATCAGCGAGGCACAGCTGGCGATTGCTCTTTACAGCGAGATGGTGCAGCGTGGCTCGCATGGTACGGCACGCTTCAATCAGGCGCTGGGCGAGGAGGCTGTCGGTATTGCTTCCTTTGGCAAAAGCGGCCTCGTGCGCACCGGCTTTGACGGCCCTGGCGGCACGGACGGCACGTGTATTGCAGTGCAGTCCATCGGCAATGCGTTCCGCAAGCTACAGCCGGGCAGACTTGTTTATCTTGATATTCCCTGCGGCTTCGACGGCTATCACACGGATAAAACTGTTGTCTATTATTATGGCGACCTGGCGAAGGATGAGCAGAGCAAGCACCTTATGGAGGCGCAGCAGCGCTGTCTGGAGCTGGAGCAGGAGGTTGTACGCCTGATGGTTCCGGGCGAGCCTATCGAAAACCTCTATCTGCGCACAATGGATAAATTTGATAATATTTATGGTGACGCCTTCATGAACGGCGGCAAGTTCCTCGGCCACAGCATCGGTCTGGTTATGGATGAGGCGCCGGCGATTGCCAAGGGCTTTAAGCAGCCTTTGCAGCCGGGTATGACCTTTGCGGTAGAGCCGAAGATTGCTCTGCCGGGCTTAGGCATGGTTGGTACGGAAAATACCTATGTCGTTACAGAAAACGGCGCACGTTCGCTGACAGGCAGCTCGCATCTGCTGCGTGAGGTAAAATAATTTCTTAGGGAGATGAAGTAGGATTATGAGGAAGTTTTTTGGCAGCTCAAGCTTTGCACGTGACAGCTTTTATATATTGCTGGCGGTTGAGGTTTTAATGTCGTTTACTTTTTTAGGCTACTTTCATTTCCCGCCTATTTCCTTTACTATTGCTTACCTTCCTGTTATTATAGCGGCCTGCGTGTTCGGTACGCGGCAGGCTGTGCTGACAGGTATTGTTTTTGGCCTGAGCAGCCTTTATAAGGCATCAGCTTCTTATGTCATGCCACTGGATATGGTCTTTTCTCCGTTCAACAGCAGCGAGCCGCTGGCAAGCCTGTTCCTCAGCGTGGGGACAAGGGCGCTGTTTGGTCTGCTTGTTGGCTTGGGCTTTGATGCTGTGCGCGGATGTAAGCGCTTTCGTAGCTGGATGTGCCTGCTTACCTTATTATCGATTCGCCTGCATTCTTTTTTAGTGTGCGGAGCGATGGGTATTTTCTTCCCGCAGTTCAACGTTACCTATGCAACATCGTTCAAGTTGGATAAATACGATTTCTGCGCTGCTTTAGTGGTGCTGCTTATTGTGCCTTGCGTATGGGAGCTGTATAACAGCGCAAGAGTGCAGCAGCTGAAGACTTATATAGACCACTCAGGCGTGGATTCGTATGTGCAGCGCTCGCTGCGCAAGCGTGCCTTGTCGTTTTTTTCGGTTGCTGTGACGATGACGCTTATCACGGCGGCATACTTTTCGCAGCGCACGGCGTTCATGATGGATAAGCATGGCGTAGAGATTTCAGCGCATATCTCCGGAGATTTGCTGCATCTGCAGTTTATGTTTGTCATGGCGATTCTGGCGTTGGATTTTATTCTGATGATAGTGGGACTGTGGGCATATAAATATCTGATGTACAAGGAATATCTTGGCTCGCTTGACAGCCTGACAGGTGTTATGGGACGCAAGATGTTCCTGAATAAATGCATGGCTTTGCAAAAGAACAGGGCGCTGCTAAAAAGCAAGGCACAGGGCTGGTTTTTGTTTTTTGATGTGGATGCCTTTAAGAGCATCAACGATACATATGGCCATCTTGTTGGCGATGAGGTGCTCTGCGGCTTTGCGAAGCGTCTGGACGAAGCGCTGTCGCCATATGGCGTGGTCGGCAGGCTGGGCGGCGATGAGTTCGCGGCTATTCTGCACAAGCCGATAACGGAAAATGCGCTGGCCGCGCTGCTGGATGATCTGTATAAGAATTTGGCAGATATTCTGCCGCAGCGGAAGGTTACCTGCAGCATAGGCGTCTGCTCGTTTACCTATCCGCAGGAAATCCGTAAGCTGATGTATGCGACGGATAAGGCGCTCTATAAGGCGAAGGAGCGCGGGCGTGCCTGCTATGTGTTTGGCGAGGCTGAGAGTAAGGAGTAGTGCAAAAAAGCCGTCAGAGCGAAAGCTCTGGCGGCTTTTGAGGTTAGTTAAGTACAATGTGTATTTTATCACTAGGGGTGCGTGATAAGGGAGTATATTCTGGGTTTTCTTCATCAGTTTTGAAGCTCCAGATGGAATGACGGATTGCCCGTTGGTAATTACTTGTGTTGTGAGATTTTCCTACTAAGCGTTGAGTGGAAACGAAGGAGAAAAGACCGGTTTTGGTATTAAATACACGCAGTCTTAAATTGAGTTCAATTTTACGGCTGTTTCCAAAAAGACCGTAGAAATAATTTTTTACGTTAGCTGTTTTGTATTTACCGTTGTTGAAGTATTCCCAATCTGTAACGTTAGCATCGTAAGTTTTGCCTTTGCTGAGCTTATATAATGGCATGATTTCTGCATATATAATATAGTCAGTATTAGCAGCTTTGGACATAGCACGGAATTGCTGCGTACCAAGTTTTTCGTATTTGAAGAACTTGGTGTGTTCTTTAGCAGTATTATCAGGAGCTGCATAAAAATCTTTATATGTTTCCACTAAGCCCTGCATTTCATATTGAGTGTTGTGTAAATCAAAATCAATACCTTCAGAAATTGCATCGACAACACCATCCAAAATATCTTTGGGGAAAAATTCGTTGAATTCAACGTAAACCTTAGCTTTGGTGTATGGTAAGGAAATGCCATCCAATGCTTCTGAATCAAAATGGGTATCGTTTACTTCTGAATCAGAATTAGCATCGTTATTAAAATCGGCAGCTGTAACACCATAATATTTGGCTTGAGAGATATAGTCCTCTTTGCTTAAAGCATCAGCAGAGGAGCAGGCACCGAGCGTCATGATAGCTACGCAGCCAAGGCAGGCAAGCTTCTTAAACATCATATTCACCTTCCTGGTTATTAATGTAAGTTTTTTAAAATTACTAAGATATCAATTCGACAGGAGAAGAAAAATTCCTGCTAAATACAGTTAAATCTTGTGCTATGAGAAGTTGAAAAATTCTAGGAGATGACTTTATGTGGATAGTGGGCTATAATATAATTATCTACAAAAAAGCATGGGAGGGGATTGGTTTGGAAAAGATTACGCAAACTGAAGCAGATGCTATGCTAACTATGCTCAAGGAAAGTTTAACGCAAGAAATAACATTTCCGACAAGTGGACAGCAGTTAGAATTTAAGGTTAAGGGAAAGATAAATAGTAATGTATTTGCTATTAATATATATCGAGGTAAAATTCAAAAGGCAAAATATAATATTGGAGCACGTATAGAAGTAAATGGAACAATGCTTTTAGAATTACATATAGGTGCTACAAATATTCATTGGAATCCTGATGGAGAAAAGATTATCGGTAATCATTGGCATATTTTTCATAATGGTTTAGAACGCAAGTGGGCTTTTCCAGCAGAAGATATACAAAGTGATATGTTCGTAGAAAATACGATTATGTTTTTGGAAAAATTTAAGGTAGTAGATAAGCCTGAGGTAGTTTACCAGCAGGAGTTATTATAGTAAGGTGGTGCGGCAGTTATGGATATAAAAAAATTAATGGAAGATTATTTTGCGTGGCTGAAAAGTGAAATGACTTTTGATAAAATTGGCGAGTATTATGAAATAACTGTGCCTTACCTTGATAATGCTAATGATTATATACAGCTATATGTGAAGCAGGTTGATAATGAAATCTTCTTTACTGATGATAGTGCTACTTTGCAAAAACTGAAAATGCAGGGTTTTAACTTAACTGCGGCAAGAAAAACGTACTTACAAAATGTATTGTTGCAGTACGGGGTTATGCTTGAAGGAGATGAGCTTATAGCTAAGGTACCAGTAGCAGGTTTTGCGCAGAAAAAGCACTTGTTTATTCAGGCGATGCTTAAAATAGAAGATATTTGCAGTTTCTCGAAAAAGAAAGCAACATCTTTATTTTTAGATGATGTGCAGAAATTTTTTGATAAGGCAGAGATTTTTTATACAGATAGGGTTCAGTTTATAGGTAAATCTGGTTTTTTTCATAACTATGATTTTTTATTGCAACGAAGCAAAACTAAGCCGGAGCGCTTATGCAGAGCTGTGAATAATCCTACGAGAGATGCGATGAGTACAGTGCTTTTTGCTTGGAATGATACTAAACCGGCGCGTAAGCCTGATAGCGAGCTGATAGTAATATTAAATGATAAAAATACTATCACAAGCGGAGTAGAGGATGCTTTTGCGAACTACGGAGTTAAAGCGGTTCGCTTTACACAGATACACGAAAAGAAAAATTTACAGTTACTAGCAGCATAATAAAAAGCTGTAGTTTAGCCTTTAGCGTTAAACTACAGCTTTTTTCATGCAGATTAATTTTATTCTCCCAGCTCTTGGGCGCATTCCACAAATTTTACGCCTGCGTTCTGCATTTCCTGCATGGCAGCGGCGATGGTGTCAGGAGCTATGCCGCGGCAGGCAGCCTTGTTCAGGATAACGTCAAAGCCTGCGTCTCTTAATTGCAGCACGGTGTTTTTCACGCAGTAGTCGGTTGCGAGGCCACCGCAGATGACGGTCGTGATGCCGTGGCAGCGCAGATATTCAATCGCACCGGTGGAAAGCGTATTCTTTAAATCATGGTAGCAGGCACCATAGGGATGCTTATCCGGTTCAATGCCCTTGAAAACTTGAAAATCATAGGCCTGCGGGTCAAGGCCTGCGATAAACTCAAAGCCCTTAGTGCCGATGATGGCATGTGCAGGCCAGCGGATATCAAGGTCAGGATAGCCTTCGATGGGAGAGAGCGGAGCATGCTCTGCGTCACTGATCCACAGTGCGCTCATGCTG
>JAIHZV010000093.1 GCA_022718015.1 Phascolarctobacterium sp.
GGCCCTGCTGCTTCAGGCGGTAGGCATGTGCCAACTGCTGATAAGCAAGCAGAGTATCCTCAACCTTGAACACCGCAACGCCTGCAGGCAGTCCCTCCACATCATGCGAAACAACCACGCCTGCTGCGCCCAGCTCAGCAGCCTTCACGCAGTAATCATGGCCGTCGAAATTGCCACCCTTGAGCGCCACGAACAGCTCGCCCGGCTTTACGGCACGGGAGTCCGTCGTCACGCCTGTAAAATCAAAATCTGCTACAGCAGCCTTCGTAGCTGCGATAACCTCACTGGCTTTAATCATTTTTTATCACTCCAGTATTCCATAACTACTTCTTTATCGTCAAAGTGAATGGTTCTGTCCTTCAGAATCTGGTAATTTTCGTGGCCCTTGCCTGCAATCAGGATAACATCATCAGCAGCTGCATGAGCCAATGCGAAGCTGATAGCCTCGCGGCGGTCGCTTTCGCGATACACCTCTTTACCTGCCGGAACGTCGGTCAGCGCCGTAAAGATTTCGTCGATAATCAGCTCCGGATCCTCAGTACGCGGATTGTCAGAGGTGACAACAACCTTGTCAGCCAGCTTCAGCGCCAGCGCACCCATAATCGGGCGCTTCTTGTTGTCGCGGTCGCCGCCGCAGCCAAACACTGCCCACAGCTTGCCCTTCGTAATGGAGCGTGCAGTGTTGAGCACGTTTTCCAGACCGTCGGGAGTATGTGCATAGTCGACGATAACGGTGTAGGGCTGGCCTGCCTCGACCAGCTGGAAGCGGCCCGGCACGCCGTCGAAGCCGTCGAGCACAGCCTCAATCGTTGCCTTGTCAATTTTCTCAGCCAGCATAGCGCCGATAACGCCCATAACGTTATACACGTTGAACTCGCCGGTAATCTTCAGCTCGAGGTCCATCTCGCCCACCGGAGTGTGCAGCTTGAGCTGCATATGCTTCGGCTCAACCGTAAAGGTCAGCGGATAGATATCGTTGTCCTTGCCCTCGCCAAAGGTCAGCACATTAGCCTTTGTGCGTGCCTTGATAATAGCGGAGCTGGGGTCGTCCATGTTGAACACAGCATTTTTATTCGGCTTCTTGCCGTCCGTCAGATGCTCAAAGAGCAGGCTCTTGGCATCGCGGTAGTTTTCCATCGTCTTATGGAAGTCCAGATGGTCCTGCGTAATATTTGTCAGCACAGCGCAGTCATATTCAATGCCTGCTACGCGCTTGAGCGCCAGTGCATGGCTGGAAACCTCCATAACGCAGTAGTCGCAGCCTGCGCACACCATTTTGTATAAGGTTTTCTGCAGGTCAACAACGTCCGGAGTCGTGTTATGCGAATCCGTAACCTCGTCCTCAATCATAATGTTAATCGTGCCGATTAAGCCGACCTTGAAGCCTGCCTTACGCAGAATCAGGCGGATGATGTTGGTAGAGGTGGTCTTGCCATTCGTACCCGTCACGCCAATCATGCGCAGCTTTTTGCCCGGGTAATCATAGAAGAACGGCGTCACAGCCTCCATCGCCGCACGCGTATCCGCAACCTGAATCAGCGTTACGCCTGCAGGAGCCTCCTGCGGCATATCCTCAACCAGCGCTGCTACAGCGCCCTTCTCTGCCGCCATCGCTAAAAATTTATGACCATCTACAGTCGCGCCCTTCAGACAGATAAACAAGCTGCCTGCCTGCACAGCGCGGGAATCAGCAGTTACATCGGTAATCACCTGCTTGCTGTCGCCAACCACCTTAGCATCGGGCAGTAACGCCAGCAGTGAAGCCAATTGCTTTTCCATATATAAACCTCCTATACACCTGCGCAAAGCACGCAGTCTTTTTCTCTTACATAAAGCGAAATTGAAAGGGGCAGCCTGACGGCTGCCTCCCAAATTCTCATGTTAAATTATATCACAAAGCCGTTTGAATAGCTATGTTTATTTGCTTTTCACAGCCATAGAATTGCTGTTTTTTGCAGCTTGCCCTGACTTAACGTAGATATTGCTGCGAGCAACATTCATGCCCAGACGCTGCTGTGCCAGGCCAATAATTCTTTCAGGCCCCTTAAGCTGCTCAACCTCAATTTTCAGCTCGTTGTTCTTTGCAATCAGCTGCTGCTCCTGCCGCTCCAGCTGCAAAAGCTGCTGACCGCTCAAAACCACAGCCTCACTGCGCCAGACAACAAACATATATGTTGCCAGCACAATAACAGCCGTCAAAATAGCTCGGCCCAGCGCCACACGATTATCCCCCTGGTGACGCGGTGCCCGCCTTACCTGCTGCTCCTGCTCGACCTGCTGTTGCTGCCATGCGTAATTATCATATTTTCTTGCTAACATAGGACTCATCTCCTAAACTTTTACAAAGGCTGCTTGCAACAACAAATCAGCTTAAATCTTAATGGCATATCTCAATCTTGCACTGCGGCTGCGAGGATTCTCCTCGACCTCCTGCTTGGACGGCACAATATTGCCCGTCTTTTTCAGCAGCGGCTTCTTGCCGCAGACGCATACCGGCAGCTGCGGCGGACAGGTGCAGCCCTTCGCCAGCTTAGCAAAGGTTTGCTTAATAATTCTGTCCTCCAGCGAATGGAAGGTGATGACACCGATGCGGCCACCGCTCTTCAGGCGGCTCACCGCTGCTTCCATCGTATCAGCCAGTATACCCAGCTCGTTGTTTACCTCTATACGGATAGCCTGAAAGGTGCGCTTGGCCGGATGCGGTCCGTCCAGACGCGCTCCCTTAGGAATCGCTTTTTTAATAATATCGACAAGCTGGAAGGTCGTCGTAATCGGCTGCTGCTTACGCTCATTGACAATAAATTGCGCAATACGCTTGCTCCAACGCTCCTCACCATAGCGGTGAATAATATCCGCCAGCTCCTCTTCCTTGTAATGGTTGACAATATATTCTGCGTCCAGCTTCGCTTCCTTGTTCATGCGCATGTCGAGAGGACCGTCATGCATATAGGAAAAGCCGCGCTCCGGTGTGTCCAGCTGGTAGCTCGACACGCCCAGGTCGAAGAAAATACCGTCAATCTGCTCAATGCCCATGCTGTCTAAAACCCGGGCAAAGTTTTCAAAGTTAGACTTCGCCACCACGGTCTTACAGGCAAACTTGTTCAAAAGACGCTCCGAGCCTGCAGCAATCGCGTCGTCGTCCTGGTCAATGCCAATCAGCATACCGCCAGCCTCCAGCTGCGCTGCAAAAGCACTGCTGTGTCCGGCGCCGCCCATCGTGCAGTCCACATATATACCATTTTTATCTGTAATGAGAAAATCCACGCTTTCATGCAGCAGGATGCTCGTATGCTTAAATTCCATTAGTCTCACCAGCTGCATCAGATGCCAAGGTCCGCCAGCTGCTCAGCCAGCTCATTCACATCCTCTGCACTTTCTTCGTTATATTGCTGCCACTTCGCAGCATCCCAGATTTCTGCACGGCTGCCCACGCCGACAATCACAGCCTCTCGCTCCAGCCCTGCATAACGGCGCAGGCTGGCAGGCAGCAGCACTCTGCCCTGCTTGTCGCATTCGCCCTCACAGGCACCGCCAAAAAGAAATCTTGTAAAATCACGTGCCGTCTTCCGGCTCATCGGTAAAGAAGCGAGCTTCTGCTCCACGTGCTGCCACTCGTCCATCGCGTAGACAAACAGGCAGCCGTCCAGGCCCTTCGTGATAATAAACTTACCGCCGAGTCCCTCGCGCAGCTTCGCAGGCATAGCTATGCGGCCCTTAGTGTCTATACTGTGTTCATATTCACCGAGCAGCATGGCGCACCCTCCTTCACCCACTTTTCACCACTTTTCTCCATTATAACGTTATTTCCCATTTAGTGCAATAGCTGACCGCAAAACCAGCACAAAAATTTTGCAAAAAAGCCTCAGAATCAATTTGGCTTTTATTGCCCGAGATGCTATAATTATGACATACAGTGTTACAACACAAAATTTTAATCCAAAGGAGAATATCACTATGATTACAAAAGATACCGGCATTATTGAAGCCGTTCAAAGCCATCCTGAAATTATGGAAGTTTTTGCTGAATATGGCCTCGGCTGCATCGGCTGCATGGCTGCACATTTCGAAACCATCGGCCAGGGCGCAGGCGCTCATGGCATCGACGTTGACGCTCTGGTTGAAGACATCAACAAGGTTATCGCTGAAGCAGAAGCAAACAAATAATTTTAAGCAAAGTAAAACGCTGTCGTCCAAAGCAGATTGCTCTGGCGACAGCGTTTTTTTATTTCACTACTATCTCAACATTCTTTTTATAGAACGCTATACCATACTTGTATATATCATTTACTCCTTCCGCAAAAAGAGCTGTATCATATCGTTTTTGTTCGATTTGTTCCAATGCAGCTTCTGCCAACATCTGTAAATTTTCCTGCGCACTCTTTGCTGCCTTAAGCTCAATTATAATACCAGGAGTGCTGGAATTCTTCGGCACAAGCTCAATGTCATATCTGCCATAACCACTTTCCCTGTTAGACAGCGGCTTATGACTTTTTATGAGCACAGCCATCAGGCCTAAAAGCAAGCCATGATAATAATTTTCATTTAAACCGTCGTAAAAGCTTGACGTTTTTAAAAGATAATTACCAAGTGCCCCTTGAAGAGCTTTGCAATCTTTGGTCAAAAACGCTGCTTGCAGCTGCAATATTGTATCTTCGCCAACACTTTCCTCTTGTACGCGCAAGACCTCATCCCAGTATATACCCTCTATCTCCTTATTGGGAATTTCCAGCTTACAGATATAGGAGTTTCTTTCACCAATTCCCATTTCCGTAGCCTTCAAATAGCCTGTCATAAGCAAAAAGCCAAAGACATCGGTTTGCGGGTCGTTTAGGCTAGGATAAATAATATTCGTTTTTACAACAGATTGAATGCAGCTACCGGAAAGAAGATTTTTGAGGTTCTCATACGTTGTATTATCAGGTCTTTGTAAAAGCTTATGTACAACACTGTTTTCTGATGTCTCTGTCCAATAAGGTCTGGCCGTAAAATCTCGGTTGAAATAATTTGCTACTGACCACGGATTATAGATTTCATGCTTGCCAAATTGATAGCCATCATACCATTCTTTAATTTCCGGCAGCTTTTCTGCAGCGTTATAATAATTAGCTAAAGCCGTCACCTCTTCATTGGTAAAGCCAAAGTATTCACTAAACCTATCATCCAACACTGAATATGTACTCAAATTATTAAGTCCGCTAAAAATGCTTTCCTTAGCAACTCGCAAAATACCTGTAAGTATGGCAAAGGACATATGCGGATTATCCTTAAGCGCAGAGGAGAAAAAGTTTCTGATAAAATCCACAGCCTGCTGATAGTATCCATGAATAAAGCCTTGCTGAATAAGCGTATCATATTCATCAATAATGATTATGGGAGCTTTTTTATGATGCATGTAAAGCATTCGGCTAAGGGACTGCAAACTGAAAAAATAGCTCACATCCGTTGCCGTGTCATTAATTATTTTATGATAAAGCACTGCATCTGCTTTAGCAATTTCCTGACTGCTTTCAAGCTCCTGATGTCTTGAATATTCATTTCTAATAACCTCTTTCAACAGGCCTAGAGATATACTCCAATCAGAAAACTTAATGTCCTTTAAAGTCAAAAATATAACAGGATACTGCCCCTGCATTTTTTTATAAGCATCTCCCTGCTGCCAAATTTTTTT
>JAIHZV010000094.1 GCA_022718015.1 Phascolarctobacterium sp.
GTTAGCCTCACCATTGCTACCAACGCTGACAGCATTCGCCTGCTTCATCTTGTAATCCAGCGCAGGATTAGCCACGATAGGCGCAGCAGTCTTGTTGTACGCATTGCTTCTCAGCGTTACGTTCATAATGCTGTTGCCACCTGCATTAAACGCAGCGTCATAGTTGCTGTCGACAGTACCATTGATAGTAATAGTATTTTTACGCTCAAAGTCAGCCTTCAGCTTCGTAGAAGCCGCACCGACAGCACCGCCCTGAGTATCGGCAGTTGCCACATCAGTAAAGCCAAGCATATCCGCTGCAATCAAATTAATATCGTTAGCATCTTTACCTAAGCTGTTACCCTGCGTTGCTAAAGCAGAGCCCTTGCCAACCGTAATAGCGTTATTGATGTTTACAGTATCCTTGGAGAACGCCAGACTGCCTGCAATCAGACCGGCAGACTTCAGCGTAACCTTCTTATCAATATTCGCCTTAGGCTTGCCATCATTACCAGTACCATCGCCGGTAACAGCATACATTTCAATCTTGCCGTTCTTGCTGGTAATGCTGCTGTTATTCAGCTCAACGTTCGTATTCAGCGTGAAGCTGTCCTTCGCATCCATCGCATTGCCAACAGCCGCGCCATAGCCGCCGCCAAGCACAGTATTGTTATAGGTAATATCATTCTTCGCCTTTACAGCAACGTCCTTAGCGGTCGTAATCTGCGCATTATCAAGCGTTACACCTGTATTATTAAGCACATCGCTGAACGACCATACGCCACTCAGACCAGCGATAGCAGCCTTAACCGCATCGGTATGCAACGCAACCTGATTGTCATGCAGCGCATTAACGTTCATGCTCTGCGCATTCCAGCTGCCAGCTGCAATAGCGTTTGTTACGGAATCAATCTTGCTCTTAGTAATTGCCGCTGCCGGGCTGACATCCACCAAAGCGCCGCCATAGCCATTACTTTCTGCGTTCTGCTTAACAACGCCATTGGCTGTGATATTCACAGTGTCAACTTTGCTGCCGGTATTTCCGCCAGCCTGAACCTCTACTCTTTCTATAGAATTAACCTTCGCCAAATTGGTGCCGCTGGTATACATACCGGCAATTGCACCAGTAGCATCGGCGTGCTGCTCAATACTGCTGTCGCCACTGATATTGATAGTGCCCGCTTCGTACTTATTATCACCAACAGCAGCCTTAACATCAGTACCGCCGGACGCAGTCGCCCAGTTCACCATAAAGCTGCCAAAGCCTGCGCCTACAGCCGTAATCTTGGCGTCATTGATAACATTCGCCTCTGCACCAAGCTTTACAGTGTTAGCCTTAAAGGTATTGCCTGTGCCGACCGTCAGACTGCTGCCGGCATTGCCTTTCACCTGCACGCCAGTTGCACCAATGGCAGCACCAAGCGCAGCATTAACCGTAACGCTGCTAACCTTATTAATAGAGTTATTAACCGCATGAATATCAACCATACCACCATTCTTAGTGGAAGTGAATGTCTGTCCATCGCCAACGGCAACATTAGTTGTGCTGCTATCTTCAACCATAGCATTGAAGCCTAAGCCGCTTGCTAAGCCTGCCACAGCAACAGGAGTGATGGTCGCTTCCATCGTCGGCTTATCCTTATCCTTCTCGCCATGCTGCGAGGTAATAGTGATATCGCCATCAGAGGACGTCAAAGCAGAGTTTTTGCCATCAGTATCGCTATCTACCGTAATCGTGCTCGTGCTTGCGTTCTTGCCATCAACGACGAAGATATTCGCACTGCCTACAATTGCACCGCTTACGCCAATTGTTTCCAGCTTAGCCTTGCTGCTGTCGCTAGTCGCAATAGTGATTCCCTTAGTACCCTCGAGCGCTGCACCCTTAATATTGATGTCATTTTGACCTTGCAGCTTCACGCCGCTATAAACAACGTTCACCGCGCCGCCAGTTAAGCCGCCTTGGTAAACCTTGACAGCAGCTTCACCAGCCTGATTGCTCTGAACATCTATATTCTTTGCAGTAATGCCACCACCAATAATATCTACACCACTGTTACGCTTCACATTCAAAACGCCGACTGTTGCACCGACTGCCGTAGCAGCAGCAACGCCATTACCAACAGTAATCTTCGCATTAGTCGTTGCGTCAGCCTTAATATCAGCCTGCGCATCAGCTTTAATAGTAGAAGCAGATACATTAACCTTTACGCCCTTAGCATCCGTCTTGCCGCCGCGACCGGCAGCAGCACCGCTTTGCAGATTCTTGTCAGTTAAGCCGCTGTTCATCGTCAAGGTAATAGCATTGCCGTCAGCATCCTTCGCTGCCGAAGCATCACCAAGCACGTTCTTGTTACCGGAAGCGCCAAGTGCATCAACAGTATTTTGCTTGTCGCTAGCTACTACATTATTTTGGTTAGCGATAGCCGTATCAGTCTGCGTATAAGCGCTGCTGATATCAACCTTATCGCTGTCGTCCATAACCTTTTGATTGTTAGCCTCTTCGCCCTTGCCGTTGAAGCCGTCAGCAGTATCAACGCCATATTTATCGCTTACCTCAGTACCAATATTAGTTATCAGGACACTAGCATTGGCAGCAATACCGCCTATGCCAGCACTTACAGCAGTTTGAGCAATATTTCTTTCTTCATCAGCGAGCAGAGTAATCTTATCCGCATACAGCTTACTGTTATTTACGCTCGTTACTACAGACGTATCAATAGTATTTACACCAACAGCCACGCCTGCTGCGACCAGACCGGCACTGCCGGTACCGGAAGCAAATTCTGTCTTCAGCTTATTATCAGCTTTAACCGTAATATCCTTAGACGCAGTGCCTGCGCCGATAGTGCTGTTTCCCACAGCAGCATAAACTGCATTATCCATATTGTTGATGGTGATAACACCGCTTACCCCTGCGCCGATAGTAGCAGAAAGGGCAGCATTAGCAGCTTCACTCAAAATATCCGTATCATTCTTCGCCGTAACAGCAACGTCAGCAGCATCATCACTGTAATGCCTAATTTCACTGTCACTCAGCTCAGCCTCCGTTTTGCTGCCATCATTGAAAACTGCAACCGCAGCGCCAACAGCAGCACCGCCCATAGCACCTGCCAGCACATCAGAATTACCAAACAGCTGAACCTTATTGATATGGTCAGCATTAACAGCCAAGCCATTGTTCGCGCCGGTAATATTTTCCACCTTCGCTGTCGTCTCCGCCGTAGTCTTGAGCACAGAGGTAGTGCCTGCAGCACCAACACCTGCATAGGCGCTGCCTGCTACCGCAACACCAATGGCGTTCGACAGAATATCATGCTTATTGAACGCATTAACCGTCAGCGTATTTGCATTAACCGTATTTTTCGCCGTGCTGCCGCCAACAAGCTGTGCAGTTACGTTACGGTTCATAATGTTGCTGTCGCTCGCTTCACCTACAGCAACACCTGCATCAGCAGAAGCTGCTACAGCCGCAGAGCCAACATGGCTGTCAATTTCCGTATTATCTTTTGCACGCACATTTACATTAGCAGTATCGGCAATATTGCTGGTAGCGGCTTTATTAATATCGGTTGCTTCGACACCAGCCACAGTTGCGCCCTGAATGCTGTTTACAGCCACAGTGCCGGTGGCTGCCACAGCCGCAGTAGAGGTTACAGCCACGCCGCCAGTAATAACCACGTTGTCAATTTCGTGTGCGCTATCCGCATTAACTACGAAGCCAGTTAAAGTTTCATTTTTATCTTTATATTCTTTATCCGTATCATCCTTGTAATATTCTTTTACGCCAATACCACTATCCTTGCCCTCTGCCGTAATCGTAGAACCGCTAACAGTTGCTTTTGTAGCACCGCTGATAACGTTCACAGCAGTAGACAAACCGCCTGCAGCATAGCCCTGACCAGCAGTAACAGCCAAAGCACCGGCATAATTCCTGATATGCTCCTTGCTGTCAGCCAAAACGCCCAGCGTCCCCTTTGCGTTAATAGCTGCGCCGGAAATAGACGCCAGCGTATCGTTCTTAATATTATTAACAGCAACGTTGCCTGCAAGTGCGCCGCCCTGACCTGTTGCAGCAGCCACACCAATGCCAACATTGATAATATCAACGTTAGAATCAGCCTGCACCTTGCCGCTCTGCAGATTCAGCGTACCGCCAGTTATAGAAGCCTTAGTATCATTATCGCTGTTCGTAACTGCCACAGCAGCGCCACCGGCAAAGTTCGCCGTGGTGAAAGCAACAACATCAGCACTAGTGATAGCTTCGCTCGTATTTTGCGCAGTAACCTTCAACGCGGCATTCTGCTTAGCTTCGTCCTTATCAACATCGACGCTGCTCACAGCAGCCTCGACATTCTTATGCAGAATGGTGGTAGCAGCACTGCCCTGCGCCGCGGCACCAGTCTGACCTGTCTGCACTGCTGCACCCACGGCAATTGCCAGCATTTTAGATTTATCCTCAGCCTGAACATCAATTGTCGCAGCCTTAGCAGTTTTAATACTCGTATCACTCAGCTTAGCAAGCGTACTTTGCTTATCAGAGTCACCATTGCCAACCTCGTTATAAGCAACGGCACCGCCCAACCCGGCATGACCTGTCGAAACGGTAACGCCGCCGCTAATAGCCTTCAGCTTAGTGCTGTCGACCGCTTTGATAGTTACCTTATCAATATCAGCAATAGCATTGCCCTTGCCAGCTGCCTTTTTGCCAACGATTGCTTCGGTATTGTTTACGCCCTTATTGACAGCAACGTCACCGCTCAAAGCAGCGCCCTGCTGCCCAGCCTGTACAGCAACACCAACTGCCACAGCATAGGCCTCACTGTTGTTGTCTGCTTCCACGGTAAGCGCCGCGCCTTTAGCAGCAGCTTTGCCCTTCAGCTCACTGTCATAAACGTAAGCGCCGGTGGTATTGTGCAAAATGTTCGTAGTGGTCGCCAAGCCAGCTGCCACCTTGCCCTTAGACACACTAACCTGACCAGCTACATTGATAAGACGAGATTTATTTTCAGCTTTAGCTTCAATAGCGTCAGCAGTAATCCTGCTGTCCTCAATAGTCGCAGTCGTATTATTGTCAAGCTGCATTACGCCAACAGAACCGGCGATATTAGCAACGCCCTGCTGTCCTGTGCTGACAGCCACGCCAGCCGTAGCACCAACCATCAGGGTATCGCTTTCAGCGTTCGCGTTAACAGTATTGGCATTGATAGTCGCACCCTTAATATTCGTTGTGAAATTATTGCTGATTTTTTGGTTGACAGCAGCAGCACCAGCCGCAACCTTACCCTGAGAGCTTGTATTAGCAATAACAGACACTGCGCCGGAAACGATGAGGTTGCCCTTCTTATCGTCAGCCTTAAAATCACTTACCGACCTGCCATCGTCGCCCTGCTCATTACCGTCTTTATCCTTCTTTTCTGCGCCAAGTTTATTTTTATCTACGCTTACGTCTGTCTTAGCAGCGTTGACGTCGGCCATAGCATCCTTGCCGTCAACATCAAAGCCATCGGCAGCTAAATCTTTGAGGTGGGTAGTTGTAGCAGTAATCTCGCCGTCAAAAGCCTTCGCATCAATTGCGTCAGCATTGATAGCCTTGCCCTCGATAGTAACATTTACATTATTA
>JAIHZV010000095.1 GCA_022718015.1 Phascolarctobacterium sp.
CTGATAGAGCCGCAAAAATATCCTGATTTCAAAAATCATAAGGGCAGCGGTGAGCCGAAGATGCTATTCAGACCGCTGGTGAAGGGACATGTACGTCTTGATGATGTGCTGGTTAATATGCCGACAGTGCCGGAGCTTGATGAGGGCGAAAGCAACATTGGTCTGGATATGAAGATAGAGCTGGGGCCGAAGATTCATCTGTACAACAGCTATCTGTATGATATCTGGCTCAAGGGCGGCATCAATATCAAGGGCAGCACACTCTTCCCGACGATTGAAGGCACGATTAAGGCAGACAAGGGCAAAATCACCTATCTGCGTACTGACTTCAAGCTTGATAATGCAGGTCTTGTCTGGGTTGAGCCGGGCAGCTTCCTGCCGAACGTCAATCTGGAGAGTACCGCACGCTTTAGCCGTTACAATATTTTTATGAAAATCAATGGTCCTGTAAGCGAGATGGACTTGCAGCTGTCTAGTAATCCGCCGCTGGATAAGAATACGATTGTGCGTATGCTGACTCTGCAACGCGACAGCGCAGGCAGTAATGAGGTTACGAGTGAGGATATGGCTAATCTGATGACGGTTGGTCTGCAGATGACCGTGCTGGGCGATGTGGAAATGCTCGTCAAGCAGACGCTTGGTTTAGACCAGTTCCGCATCTATACAGGCAAAACTCGTTCGGGAATCGGCTTTGAAAGCTATCATGATAAAAATACAGAGTTGACGGCAGACGAGAAAAACCAGTATAATGTTCTAGTAAGTAAATATCTGAACAATAACTTCATGCTTGGTTATACGACGAGCTTCGATGGTAATGACAGAAGCATCTTTGGTCAGTATGATATCAGCAAGCATATGAATGTGACGTATTCACGTACCTATAACCTGTCAAAGGATTATAAGGATTGGTATGGACTAGAGTATAAGATTACCTTTTAGATTTACTTAAAAACTTAAAACAGCCTAGAAGATGCTAGCTGCGTTAGAGGCTGTTTATAGAAACGAAAGGAGGTGAAGCAATGCTGCAAAGCTATCTTGAGGAATTACGTAAAACTCCGCTGCTGGAGCCTGACGAGGAGCGTGCTCTGTGGGAGCGCGTCGCCGGAGGCGATTTGGAAGCGCATAAGTGCCTGATGACAGCTTATCAGCCGCTGGTCTTTAAGCTTGCGATGAGCTTTAGGCTGGGCGAGGCGGAAACGCTGGAGCTGATTCAGGAGGGCATGGTTGGTCTTTTAGAGGCAGCAGAAAACTACGACTATACACGCCAGGTAGCCTTCAGCTTGTTCGCCTCTTATCGCATCCGCGGCAGCATGGTCGATTTTCTGCGCAAGAGCTCAGGCCAGGGCCTGCTTTATCTCGACAGCGAGATTTCGCAGGGCTTTACGCTGAGCGATGCGCTGCCGTCGCTGGCTGCCACGCCGACGGAGGTCACAGAGCGGAATCTGCTGCGCGAAAAGGTGGAGCAGGCTATGCACCGCCTGCCGCAGAAGGAGCAGCAGGTGCTGCAGGAGATGTATCTGGAGGATCGTCCGGCGCAGGCTGTGGCGGATGCTATTGATGTTAGCCTGGGGCATGTCTACCGCTTGCAGAAGCAGGGGGTGCGCCGTATACGTGGCATGCTGTCGCGTTTTATGCATGACTTCAATAAGGATTGATTAGCGTAGCCTTCTTAGTTATATAGACGCGAAAAAGCGCGAAAAAAATAGTATGGGTTATAAAAACTCTTATAATCAGCCAAAATGACAGGTGAAAACTTCACGTGCTTTATGATTATAAAAAGCATAGTTATTATTTAAGCAGAGCTTGCCGTATAATATCTGACTTAGATAACAGGCATTCTGGCAGAAAGGGGTTTTATGATGGCGCAGCCAAGCCGCACTTTGTTTCAACGCATCCGCTGCATTAAAAGCAGTCTGGACAGCGCAGAGCAGAGCTTTTTGGATAACAAGGATATACGTGGTGAGCTGGATTTGATGCTGGCTGAAGCGGAGCTGAAGAATCTGCGTCGTAAGAAGGACCGCCCCTGGAGCTGGAACCGCCAGCTGCTTGCCGGCTGTATCGCTGTACTTTTAGTTATGGCAGGAGCCGGAGGCTGGTATGTGGCGAAGGGCCATTACAAGAGCAGGGCTATCGCTGCACCGCCGCGCCAGATAGAGCGCATCGTGGTGCAAAAGGAGGTCGTGCCGCCTAAGCCTGCTCCCGTGGAGCAGCCGCAGGCTGTAGTTCAAGAAAAAACGGTTAAGCAAGATTTACCGGCGCAGGCAGAAAAAGCTTCTGCCAGCCGTGTGACTATATCCAAAGCCGATATGCACAAATTAGTGCAGTCAGCGAGAGTTGAATTGAATAATTCAAATTGAATTACAAGGAGGAATTTCCATTGAAAAAGAAACGTTTATGGCAGCCACTGACAGTGGGCCTGGCAGCAATGCTTTTTGCTGCTCCGGTTTATGCTGAAGAAAGCCAGGCACCTGCAGCTACGGCTGAGACCTCTGTAACGCAGACTGCACAGCAAACGCAGGAAGAAAATAAACTGGCTCCTTACATTGGCAAGACGATTACCAAGCAGGTTATTGAAGGCAATAAGGAAGTGCCGGAGGCAGAAATTGCTGCCGTGCTGAAAACTAAGGCCGGTATGGAATTTACCGAAGCAGGACTTTCTGAGGACCTCAGCGCTATTTATAACATGGGCTATTTTTATGACCTGCATCCGGAATTCAAGCTTGTTCCCGAGGGCGTTCAGGTTATTTACCACGTGCTGGAAAACCCTGTTTATAAAGCAGTAGCTGTTGAAGGCAACACCGTGCTGGACAAGAATAAGGTGAATGGCTTCTTCGACCTGCCGCAGAATAAGATTGCTAACCTCAAGGATATAAACAAATGCGTGCAAAAGCTCGAAGAGGAATACCGTGCCGGCGGCTATATCCTGGCGCGTGTTACCGACGTGCATATGGAGCAGGACGGCACGCTGAAGGTTACCGTCAACGAGGGCAATGTTGAGGACTTCAAGGTTAAGGGCAACGTTAAGACGAAGGATTACGTTGTTATCCGCGAGATGCGTTTGAAGAAGGGCAAGCCCTTCAATGCGAAGGATGCACGTCGCAGTATGCAACGCGTTTATAACCTTGGCTATTTTGAAGACGTAAATATCAAGCTGAACCCCGGTCGTGAGCCGAACGCTGTTGAGGTAGAGATTTCCGTAGTCGAGATGAATACGGGTACCTTTGGTATCGGCGCTGGCTACAGCAATGCAGACGGCTTTGTGGGCATGATTTCTATCGGCGATAAAAACTTCCGTGGTACCGGCGACAAGATTAATGTGCGCTGGGAGTTCGGCGGCGAGGATAACAAGAACTATGATTTCAGCTATACCCGTCCGTGGATTGACAGCAAGGAAACCAGCGCTACGCTGAACCTGTACGATATCACGAATGAATATGCTGACTATAATATCGACGGCGACGAAATTGCCCGCTATGACAAAAAGCGTCGTGGTCAGGAAATTACCTTCAGCCGTAAGACGAACAACGAATTTATCAGCAACTATGTAACCATCAAGAACCGTGATGATATCTATAAGGGCGTTGCCGACGGCTATGAAGGCGATAGCCAGTATTATGATGAGAAGTTCTATACAGATGCAACTCATCATGATAGCAAGTATGAAACATGGATGCCGACTAGTGCTGCAGAGCGTCGTGCAGAAAACTTTGGTACGACTCGCAGCCTGACCTTTGGCCGTGTTTATGACTCCCGTGATAATGTTTATGATCCGCATGAAGGCAAGCGTATCGGCTACAGCATGGAGTGGGCCGGCGGTATGGGCGGCGACTTTGACTTTACGAAGTGGACCGCTGACTGGAGCTACTACTACCGTGCAGGCGGCGAGAGCGTTTGGGCGCTGAACCTCGGCGCAGGCTATGCAAGCGGCAACATGCCTCTGTCCCAACGCTTCACGATGGGCGGCAGCGATACGCTGCGCGGCTATGAGGATGACCAGTTCCGCGGCAACAGCATGCTGAAGGCTACGCTGGAATACCGCTTCCCGATTGTCAAGAAGGTACAGGGCGTGCTATTCACTGATAACGGCTATGCTTGGGATAAGCGTCATGAGGATGCCTTTGATTTGGGCTTGATTAAGAACAGCTATGGTGTTGGTCTGCGTATCAATTCGCCGCTCGGTCCGGTTAAGCTGGACTATGGCTATGGCGAGGACGGTGGCAAGTTCCACTTTAGCTTCGGCGGTCAGTTCTAAGCTCGGCGATGAAGCTGAATCAAATACTCTTTTTTGCTGCAATGGCGAGCCTTTTGCCATTGCAGCAAGCTTTTTCTGCCCCTGTTGCACAGGTCGAGGTACAGGTCGTAGATACGCAGGGCGGTACCAGCCAGCTGCTGCTGGAGAAGATGGGCAGCAGTATGCAGGTGGTGGCAGATCAGTTATTTTTGGAGCGTGACAGCGAGAAGCTTGCTGCCTGTCAGGCTGATTATGTGCATCTGCTGCAGGAAATAGGTGAGCGTGTTTTTACAGGCTATGAGCTGCTGGATGTGCAGCTGGAGCCTGGCGCCCGTACTAAGCTGGTGCTGTATGCGCGGCCTTGGAGCGGCGTAATCGAAAAGCCTGTTATTGATTTGCAGTTCTCCGGCGTTGAGCCGCAGACGGCGAAGCTTCTGGAGCAGCGGATTCCGCAGCTGGAGGCGCAGCTGGAGCAGACAATCCGTGGCGCGTCGGTAGACGCCGGCGACTGGGCAGGCGGCGTGCTGCGTAAGCTGGTGCGCGAGGAGATTGCGCGTGAGCTGCCGGAGTTTAAGGCTGCTGTCGATGTGGTGCAGGAGGCCAACAGGACTACTGTTCAGGTAGTGATTTATCCTGTGGGCCAGCTAGTGCGTACCGTGCGCTATGAGCTGCGCAGCGAGGATATTCCGAATATCCTGCTTATGCAGCTAAAGTATAAATATCAAAGAGAATGCGACAAGCTGCGTGGATTGCCAGTGGCCTATGTACAGCGTCACCGTGAGGAGCTGGAGCAGCAGCTGGCGGCGAAGCTCATGGCGGAGCAGATGCTAAAAAGTTATCAGCTGCAGCCGTCTGTACAGCTGACGCCGGGGGCGGATTTGGGCGTGAATATTATGCTGACCTCGCACGAGTATAAAATCTGGTTCGAGGGCTATGGCGATATCGGGCGCTCCAGCGATAATCTGTCGGGTAAGGCGCATCTCGGCAAATATATTTCACCTCGTGACGAAATCTTTGCAGAGGCCGAGATTATTCTGGATGACGTTGACTGGCTTTTTTGTGCAGGCTTGTCCCACGAATGGGGCAAGAGCAACTGGAGCTATGTGCGCCGCATGCCGACGGGCGATAATGCTTACCGTCTGGAGTACAGCCTGAGTCCGAAATGGCGGCTCAGGGCAGAGCATTTTTCCGGTGAGAACCGCAACGAGTTCGGCGTGCGCTACCGCATTCATGAGTTCCTAAGCACGGAATATGTCTATGGCGGCGACGAATTTTATTTACGTATCATAGGAAATCTGTAGCAATTCTTGAAAGAATGAGCGCAGACTGATATAATAAGATATATCTGTAGGAC
>JAIHZV010000096.1 GCA_022718015.1 Phascolarctobacterium sp.
TGAAGCCCTTGTTCCAGGAGAAAGCTTTATTTACCAGACGAGCAGTGCGGCGGATACCTGCCTCGTCATACAGATGAAACGGAGTCGGAAACTGCTCCACGATTTTTTCCAGTTGTTCTTTAGTTACGAAGGGAACTTTTTTAGCCATTTATATCACCTTTCTGCAATTGTATCAATGCAATTTCATTTTTTAATGCTTCTTTAAATAAATCAATCAGATTACGTTTACAAGAATATAAGCATGTTGAGTCCTCGTCGTCCTGCAGGTCCCCGGTCAGCACCGTATGCGAATCTGCAATCAGACGAATCTGCTCATTTTGCTTAGTTGTATGATAGCAAATGGCTCCAGACAACGAAAATTCCTTACCGCAGATGATTACTACCTTTAATCCACGACCGACAGCCTCTGCGAGCTCAGCCAACAGCAGCTCCAGCACTCTGCTGTTGGCAGAGATGTAGATGCGTGCCTGAGCCTGCTTCACGGTGTTGCGCAGCTTATTTATTATCTCCTGCACACCCTTAATCGTGATGTAGCCCTCAGCCTCGTTCGTCAGCACCGGCACCTGCTGGAGTATATCTTCCTTTATCTCCTCCAGACGGTTGATTTTGTTGGTGCAGAACTCTGCCGCCGCAACGGGAGTATAGCGCGTCACCTTGCCCTCCTCCAGTACGTAGGCCGCACCCTTATCCACCAGTCCTGCAAGCGCAGTGTAGGTATTCGAGCGTGAAATGCCTGTCTGCTTTGCTGCCTCATAGCCGGTCAGCTGACCAGCCTTCAGGAGCAGCACGTACAACGTTGCTTCCTGCTTTGTTAAATTAAAATTAGTAAGACCTTCGATAAGATTCATAAACCCTCATTCAGCACTTCTTGTATTTCGACGGAACGCGTTAAGCGCATCGTTACGCGCTTTTCTAATTGTTCCTTTTCAAGAACACTATACTACCTTTTTTGCAGGTTGTCAATAGCTAACCGAATATTTTTCGCTTTAAGCATAAAAACATCCTCTCTGCCGCCTATAGCGGCAAAGAGGATGTTTCATTTGTTACAATGCGCACTTCACCAGATAAATGACAAGACCGATGAACGCGCCCATGAAGGTGCCGTTCAGGCGGATATTCTGCATATCGCTGTCCACCTTGCTGCGCACCACCTCACTCAGACGTGCATCCGTCATGGCCTGCATAATTTTTTCGATAAGCTGGCCAAGCTTGCTCTGTACCCACAGAAGCAGCAGCGTGATTAAATGCTGCAAATATTTTTCCAGCTCTGCGCGAAACGCTTCGCCACGCTCCAGCTGGTCTTCAACAAGCGTCAGCGCTTCGTCAATCGCTCTGGACAACAGCGTCGGCACTGCTACCTCGCTCCCTGCACAGCTCTGCGAACGGCACAGCATGGCAATCGTGTTGTCCATCAGCTGCTTGAGCGCCGGCGCCAGCTCAATATCCTGCACGGCGCGGCTCTGCAAAAGGCTCACCAGCTGCTGCCATTCGCGGCGGCTGTACACTGCGTAGAAAAGGCGGCGTACCTGCTCAATAAACCAGTCGCGCCACTCGCTGTCCTGCTGCAGACGGTCGGCTGTGTTCGCCAAAGCGCTGCAGATAGAATCCGTGGCATCGTCGATATTGACAATATCCAGCTTTTCTCCCAGCCAGCTTGTGAAGCGTGACCACAGGCTCTTTTCCTTCTTCGCCTGCAGCTGCTCCTCCAGCTTCCTATGGATATAACGGCGCGTCTCCTCCGACCTTGCCAGCTCAGCAAGCTTCGCCAACAGCCAGTCGCACAGCTGCTCATCCTTGCGCTGCTCGGAAATATTCACCAATAAATCGTTCAAATATTTATAAGCCGCCATGTCGCTGAGTGCTACCTTAATTTTTTCTTCTGCCCTGCGGCTCAAGGCCGCAGTATCTATGTCACGCAAAAGACCTTCCACATAGTCCAAAAGCCAGCCCTTCGCCTGCGCTCTGTTCTCCGCCTTGGCAAGATAAGCGGTGATGGCTTCGACAGCTTGGAAATTTTTCTTCATGCGCAGCAGCGTCAGCTTCGTAAGCAGCTCCTCCTGCAGCATCTTGACGCAGCCCTTGACGAAGGCCTCCCTGCTGCGCGGCAGAATCGCCGTATGCGCTGCCAAAAACGGCAGCAGCCTTGCTATCCACGGCACCTCAAACACCGCTGTCACAGCGAACCAGTCGGCAAAGCTGCCCACCAGCGCCGCCTCTGCAACGTAATAACCCAGCACAAGCCAGTCGCCCTCCAGCGGCCCGAAGTGAAAGGGCAGCACATAATTTACTATGGCATATAAAAAGGCCACGTACAGACAGCCTGATGCAAAAAACGCTTGGTTTGCCTTACGCAGAAATAATCTTTTCAGCTTCATCTCAGCCCACCAGCCTTTCTGCCATAGCCGCCACCATAAATAATACTGCACCCAAAAGACCGCCGATAACAGTGCCGCTGATGCGGATATTCTGCAAATCATCGCCCACCTTCGCCTGCAGCTTGCCGATAACATCATCCCGCTTAAAGCCTGCCAGCTTCTCGCTAATCAGCTGACGCAAAGCGTCCTGCTTCAGCTCCAGCGCCTGTGCCAGCAGCTTTTTGAGCACGCTGTCCGTTTGCGCCAGCTTGTCCTCATCCTGTGCCAGCTCCGCAATTTTCTCCTGCGCCAGCGCAAACAGCCAATCTGAATTCTGCTGCCGCAGCTCTGCTCTCAGCGCCAAGGCGTTATCAAGCACCAGCTGCGCCGCCTTATCGTTAATCCAGTTCTGGAAAGCAATATCATGCCGCAGCTCCTCCAGCTTCGCCAGCAGCCAGTTGTCAAGCATACGCCGCAGCTCACTGCTGCCGTCCCCCAAATCGTCCAGCAGCCTTTCCAGCGCTTCTACAAAATAAGACAGCAGCTTCTCTGCCTCGCCGCTCACGAAAAAGTCACGCAGAATGCTGTCCTGCGTATAATGCGCCTCCGCGCGCTGCGCCATTCCCCGCAGCAAAGCCGTAAACTCCGCACAGTGCAGCAGACGCTTGCCCTCGGCAAGCAGCAGCACCCAGATGCCGTCGAGCCTATTGTTAGCGATTGCTCTCTGCGCCACGTCCAGTAAAATATCGGATAGATGCAGGCTTGGCAGATAACGCGGCACCTCCGCAAGCAGCAGCTGCTCTGCCTCCTGCGTGTTGAGCTTATGCAGCACTTCGTCAGCCAAGGGCTGCAAAACGCTGCGCGCCGCGTCTACATTCTGCGGCTCACTAAAATGCTCTGTCAAAAGACGCGCAAAGCTTTCCTCCTCCACCGCCAGCATCACATTCTGCGGCGACAGCAAATCCGTGCAGACGAAGTTCGTCAAACCCTCCTGCAGGTCATCATAGCGTCTGCGCAGCATATCCGTGCCCGGCGCAGCTATATTAAAGGGCTTCGCAAAAATCGCCGTCACGCCCCACCAGTCCGCCAAGCCGCCAATTGTCGCTGCCAGCGCTGTATGATGCACAAAGTCCAGCAGCACGCTGCCCTGCGCCAACGTATAAGACGCAGCCGCCGCTAAGCTCACGCCTGCCAGCAGCGCGTTCGCCTGCGTTTTTACCGATGCAGCCATAGAAAGACCTCCTTTAGATTCAAGAATAAATCATCTTTATCATATAACATATATGCACAAGATGCAAGCTTGACAAGCACTTATAATTTATCTATAATAAAAAGAAAGAGAGCCCCTGACAGTCGCGAGTCAGTCCTCTCCGAAAATGTAATTCAATGAGAAAGGCTGCAGACGACCGTTTAGGCGGCCTTTTTTATTGCAATGCTAATTTTACTTATGTAATTTCACAATCGCAATGATAACAGTGACTAAGATTATCATCAGCGTTCCAAACTGGAGCATTAAAGACAATGCTTCGTATACAGTCACGTTATCACCTCCTTACGGAGTGACCAACCTATCAGGAGTCTCTACTAATATTATAATAAAACGTTCGGGATACAACAAGATGTTTGTTGTATCTTTTTTATTTTCCCGCCAGCAAGGCCTGCACCGCATCGCTCGCCACCAGCACAGCCGCAGCCAAATCCTCTGCCCTGCTCTCTTCCTCAGGACAATGGCTGCGTCCGCCGATGCTCGGCACAAACAGCATAGCCGCAGGCAGCTGCTCGCCAAAAATCTGCGCATCATGCCCAGCGCCGCTCGGAAGCTGCATATGCGTGAGGCTTCTAGCAGCACAGCTTGCCGCAAAAAGCTCCTTGATATGCGCATCCATCACTACAGGCTCTGCGTCTAGCAGCGTTTCTACGTCATAGGTCAGTCCGGAAGCGGCCTGCATCTGCTCAAGGTCTGCCACAAGCCCCTGGTACTGGCTCGTTATTGACGCTTTATCTACGCCCCTGATATCGACGGTAAACGTAACCGTCTGAGGCACAATATTGATAATATTCGGCTCAACCTGCAAAAAGCCTACGGTTGCCACAGTATTAGGGAAGCAGCGTGCTCTGTCACCAATTTTACTGATAACTTTCGCCGCCTGCTCCAGTGCATCCTTACGCATATGCATGGGCATCGTGCCTACATGGTCTGCACGGCCATTTATTCTGACGCTGACTCTCTTGATGCCAACGATTACATCGACTATGCCGATTTGCTTGTCCGCCGCCTCCAGCACCGGCCCCTGCTCGATATGCACCTCAAGAAAGGCCTTGATATCCCTGCGCTGATGCTCTGCAATCTCCTCCGGCTTTAGTCCGTAAGCAGCCATCGCCTCATAAACGCTGATGCCGTCTGCATCAGTCTGCTTGTGCAGGTCCTCTACCGTAAGCTGTCCCAGCAAAACCTTGCCCGTAAACAGCCCCACATGAAATCTTGCGCCCTCTTCATCGTTCGTCGCAATCACTTCCAACGAATAATGCGGCTTTTTCCCTGACTTTTTAAGCAGACGAGCGACCTCAATAGCACAAACAACACCAGCTATACCGTCATAAGCACCGCCATGTCCCACGGAATCAAAATGCGAGCCTATCATTATCGTTGCAGGCGTTTCTCCCTCCAGCCTGCCAATCAGCGCACCGCTGTTATCAAGACGCACGGTCAGGCCAGCCTCCTCCATCAGCTGCTGCAGATAAGCGCAAGCCCTGCGTGCCTCCTCCGTAAACGGAAATCTTGTTACGCCGTTGCCCGGAGTCGCAGTAAATTTTTTCAGCTCAGCCAGCTCTTCTCTGATATTATTGCTAATTTCTGTCATAATCATATCCGCACCTCTTTCACAAAAAGCGTAGAAGCAGTCCGTCCTCTACGCTTTTATTGTACCATTTTATTTTATCTTTTTAAACAAACGCTTAGTATTCGCCGTCGCCAGCGCCGCCAGCTCCTCAAACTCCATGCCCAGCACCTCTGCCGCATTACGCGCGGTGTATTCCACATAGCCCGGGTTGTTGCGTTTGCCGCGGAACGGCACAGGCGTCAGATAGGGACAATCGGTTTCGAAAAGCAGCAGCTCCTTAGGGATATACTGCATAACCTCGCGCACCTTCTGCGCATTCTTATACGTCGACGTACCGCCAAAGCCGAAGTAATAG
>JAIHZV010000097.1 GCA_022718015.1 Phascolarctobacterium sp.
GCAGCAGGCTTCTGGTGTAGCCGATGTGGATGTTACCGGCGGCCGCGCTAAGGAAATCGCTATTGAGGCCGATAAGGACAAGCTCAATTATTATGGCTTGACGCTGCAGGATATTATTACGGCAGTGAAAAAGGAAAACGTTATCGTTTCCTCAGGCTCTGTTTATACAGCTGCTTTAGAAAAAACTGTCCGTTTGCAGGCGCAATATAAGACGCCGGAGGAAATAAAGCATCTGCAGCTTAAGGGCGCAGGCGGCAGGTATGTCGAGCTGGGGCAGGTCGCTAACGTGCAGGCGAAGGATAAGCGTGCTGTGGCATATAGCCGCGTCGATGGTAATGAGGCAGTGTCGCTGGAGATTTATAAGGCCAGCGGTGCAAATATTGTCGATACTGCCGACGGCGTTATGCGTCAGCTGGAAACGCTGCGCAAGGATTATCCGGAGTATGTCTTTACTGTTGTTTATGATCAGTCGCATTTTGTGCGTGATTCGTTGAGCAATACGCTGAAAACCTTGCTGGAGGGCTTGTTTACGACCGGACTTGTCCTGTATCTGTTCCTGCGCGGCTGGAAGTCGTCGCTGGCAGTCATGGTGGCGATTCCGACTTCATTGATTGCAACTTTTTTTCTCATGTATCTTGCTGGTTATACCTTCAATATGATGTCACTTATGGGCATGGCGCTTTGTATCGGCATTCTTGTTGATGACTCCATCGTCGTGTTGGAGAATATCCATCGCTTTTTGGAGCAGGGCAAAAGCGCTGAGGAAGCAGCGGAAGAGGGACGCAACGAGATTGGCATGGCGGCTATAGCTATGACGCTGTGTGATGTCGTTGTTTTTCTGCCGATTGCTTTTTTGCAGAGTGCGACAGGTCAGTTCTTTAAGCAGTTCGGCATGACGATAGTTTTTGCTACGCTGATGTCGCTGGTTGTGTCGTTTACGCTGACGCCGATGCTGGCTTCACGCTTTTATAAAAACGGCATGGAAGAGCCGCAGGGCAAGCTGTGGAGCCGGCTGGATAATTTTGAAGCGCAGGCTATTGCTAAATATGAGGCTTTGTTGCGTAAGTGCATTGATAAGCCGAAAAAGCTGGTGCTGGGAGTCGCTGCAGCCTTTGCGGTGGCAGTGGCGCTGGTGCCGCTCGGAATCGTTGGCTCGGAGTACATGCCACGCACAGACGAAAGCGCTATTCAGGTGAATATAGAGCTGCCAACAGGCTATAACGCTGACCAGACGAATGAAGCGCTGCTGCTATTCGAGGATTATCTTGCTAAGGTGCCGGAAATCGAGCATTATATGACGAATGTTACGACAACGCAGAGCATGGGCAAGCTGGTTATCGCGCTGCAAAGCGGCGATGAGCGCAGCAGGGACGTGTGGCAGGTGGCAAAGGAAATTCGTAGCTTTGCCAAACAGAATCTTAGCGATATAAAGGTGCGCGTCAACGAGATACAGTCCTCGGTAACAGGCGTTTCCGGCGGACGTAACCTTGTGCGTTCGCCTGTACAGGTGGAGCTGAAGGGCAGCGATATGGAGCAGCTGGTAGCTGATTCGGAAAAGGTTGTGCAGATTTTTGCGCAGACCGCTGGACTGAAGGATATCAAGAACTCTTATGTCAAGGGTATGCCGGAGCTTAAGGTGACGGTAAACCGCGACAAGCTGAAATATTATCACGCGACAGTCAATGATATTGCACAGTCCTTTAACGCCGCCATTGGCGGACGCAGTGCCGGCGTGCTGGCGAACGATGTGCAGAACCGTGGTAACGATACGGACATAGCGGTGCGTTTTGCCGGCGGCAGTGGCTATGATATTGATGATGTACGCGCTATCCCTGTGCAGACAGGACGCGGCAGCGTTTTCTTAGGCGACCTCGCTGACGTTGAGGAGGGCGTAGGGCCGATTACAATCCGCCGCGTAAACAAGGAGCGTATTATAAACATTCAATGCAACCTGACGGACAGACCGCTAAACGAGGTGGTCAAGGAGCTGACGCAGAAGCTCGACCAAGCAGGTCTCAAGAGCACCTATGAGTTCTCCGGTCAGGCAATGACGATGAACGATTCTTTTAAGGAAATGACGTTGGCTTTATTGCTGTCGTTGCTTTTGATTTATCTGCTGCTTGCAGTGCTTTATGAATCGGTATTTACACCGTTCATCCGCATGTTCTCGCTGCCGTTGGGCATAATCGGCGCGATTTTCTGCTTGCTGCTGACGCATAATACGATAAATCTGTATTCCCTCACCGGCATTCTGGTTATGGACGGCCTTGTAGCCAAGAACGGCACGCTGTTGCTTGACTATACGCTGACGCTCATGCATGAAGGCATGGCGGCGAAGGCGGCGGTCATAGAAGCAGGCAAGACACGCTTGAAGCCTATATTTATGACAGCGCTGACGATGGTGGTGGGCATGCTGCCAACAGCGCTTTCGCTGAGCGCAGGCTCGGAGACGCGCGTGAGCATGGCGTGGGTTATTATCGGCGGTATGATAACATCGACAGTGTTCACACTGCTGGTTTTGCCGATACTGTTCCTGTGGCTGAAGGGCAGATTTCCTAAGAGAATATGAAAGCTTAAATTGTGTTTTGTTTGGGCGGCGCGTAAGCGCCGCTATTTTTGCTTTTCAGCAATACTTATAAAAATATTAGTGAAAACATCAGTAAAAAAGTTGATTTATAGATTGACTTATGCTATATTGAAATTAAGCTTGGGAAAGGAGATGAGCATTATGGCATCTGTCGTAAGTGCAATTAACAATACGGTACCTATCTCGCAGTTCAATCGTGGATTGGCAGGGAAAATTTTTGATGAAGTAAAAAAATATGGTGCAAAGGTTGTCATGAAAAATAATATGGCTGAGTGTGTTTTGCTTTCGCCAGAAGAGTATATGCGGATGATTGAAGAGATTGAAGATGCTCGTTTATGTGCTCTTGCAGAAGCGCGTATGGAGCATTTTGATGCAGAAAAAACGATTAGCTTCGATGATATGAATAGGAAGTTAGGTATTAAGGAAGAAGACCTTACAGATTTTGATGAGGTTGAGTTGGAATGAATTGGCAAATAAGATTTACAAAAGCTGCTGAAAAGGATTTATTACAGCTCGATGGTAGTCAAAGAGTTTTAGTGCAAAAAGCAATCCGCAAAGTCAGCCAAAATCCGTTACCAGATTATCAAGGTGGCTATGGTAAGCCTTTGGCTAATAAGGCTAATAGTAAGCTAGCAGGATGCTTAAAAATTAAACTTAAGGCTGCAGGTATCAGAGTAGTATATAAATTGGTTGAAATTGATGGAGTTATGGTAATTATTGTTATCGGAGCTAGAGCTGATAATGAGGTATATGATATAGCGCAGAAAAGAATTGCTAGAGGATTATAAAAAAACGCTTAGAGAGCATAGAATTCCTTTATACCAAGCTCTCTTTGAAGGAAGTGCGTGCGCTCGCTGCAAAAATGAGCGCTTAGGATAAAAAGCAGATATGGATCACCGCTATGATTAGTACAAATCAGGCGGTGATTTTTTTGTTGCTAAATTAGACTGTCATAAAAATGAAACTCTTAACTCAAAGAAGGAAGAATATATAAAGGAAAAAGTTTCATCTAATAAAAATGAAAATAGCTTGACTATAGAGCAGGTATATAGTTTATAATGAGACTCAATTCTATCTAAAGAGATAGATAGAATGAAAGTTTTTCTTGCCGATTGCGAAGCTAGCAGCATATGACCATGCAAGACTGGATATGCGAAGGCTTTTCAATAAAATATTTTTTTTGATAGGAGTCTGAGTAAAAATGAAATGTAGTATGTCAAAAGGTTTGTTGATGACAGCTCTCATTACAGGTTCTGTGATGTGGGGGGGGTACAAGCGTATTCGCTGAAGAGCTGCAAGAGTTTTCGCTGGATCAGATGGTTGTTACGGCAACGAGAACGGAAACAAGAGAATTAGAAGTTCCTGCTGCTGTCAGCATTATTAATGCAAAAGAAATTGAAAACAGCGGTGCAAAAACTGCATATGAGATTATTGAACGTCAGGTTGGCTTTACCAATAATGCTTATGGCCCCGGCGGTCGTGAATTCGGTGGCAGCTCTACCAGAACTGTTCTGCGTGGTCTTGATAAGGGTACATTGGTAATGGTTAACGGTGCTCCGATTAATATGATGAACTACAACAGCATGGAGGGTATTCCTGTAGAAGCTGTTGAAAAAATCGAAATTGTTCGTGGCGCTCAATCTGTACTTTACGGTGCGGAAGCAACCGGCGGCGTAGTTAATATTATTACTAAGAAAAACGGTAATCGCACTACTATTTCCGTAGGTGCCGGCAATTATGATAAAAAATGGGGATTGTTCAGTTCCGGTAAAGGTTATACAGTTGCTGTCAGCAAGGATTATCTTGGTGATGTAGACCAGACCAATAAGGTTTTTGAAAAATCTATTAGAAAATGGAAATATCGCGACAGCAGTAAGGATAATGCTTTTGTAAGCTTATCTCCCACAGATAAATTAAGCTTTAACTTTGCTCATACTGAGGGCAATTACTACAGAGATGGCTATACTGTGAAAAATGGTGTAGAAACCGGTGCCGGTACAGCTTACTATTACAAAGACAGACGTGATAATGTAAGCGCAATTTATGATGATAAGGACAACCAGTTCAAGACAATCGTTTCTTACAATAAACGTGTAGTTTCTCCTTACCAGGCAACTCTTAAAGGCTTTGTATATGGTCCTAACGAACGTGCTAAATCCTCTGACTGGAATCTGAATACTTTAACCTGGGATACCCAAAAAGCTTGGAACTTCCGTGATGATAAGGATACCTTGGTTCTTGGTATGACAATTTCTAAGGAAGAAGCTGAAGACAGATACAAGCATATGCAGGGCGAGCGTAAGAATTACGGCTTATATGCATCCTATAAATATGCATTTTCCGATAAGTTTGACGTAACTGCCGGTATTCGCGGTCAGCACATTAGCGAGGATTATATCAAAGGTCAGGATAAGAGCAAGAGTCATGATGAGTTTGTGCCACAAATTCAAGCTTTATACAAGCTCAGTGATAATATTTCCTGGTATGCTAATGCTGCAAAATCCTATCAGCTGCCTCCGCTGAATCAATTCTTCTCTTATCCGGGAAGTGTTGATGGCTTGAAACCGCAAGAGGGCTGGACCTATGAAACAGGTATCAAGCACATCACCGATACCGCATCTGTAAAGGCCGGCGTATATCATATGGATATAGACGCTAAGTTTGATTGGGTTGATATCGGCCTGCCGGATAAAGTTCTGAAGAATGTTGGCAAATTTAAAAATGATGGTCTGGAAATCGAATACAAAAAGCATCTGAGCGATCAGTTCAGCTATAATTTAGGCGCTGCGTTCTCTAACCCGAAGACTAAAGAAGAGGGCAAGGATTTCTATAAACAATCTGATGCTAAGCTGCAATTGACTGCCGGTATTGATTATACTTTCGGCAAGCTGTCCAGCAACTTGAACTTCCTGTATCTTGGCAAACGTGAAAGCTCCTATTATAAC
>JAIHZV010000002.1 GCA_022718015.1 Phascolarctobacterium sp.
TTTGTATTTTTGCTATGTCATTCAGAGTTATATTTGTTTTCATTATAACACGAAAAAAAGATTTTCTAAAGGGAGAAGAAGAATTTTTTCGTCACGCTCCTTTTTAACCTTTTGCAGTGCGTAGCCTGCAGCTGCAAACGAGCAGGCATACATAGCTCCGGCAACAGCCGGAGAAAGCAAAGCGTCTGCCATATGCATAATTATCACTCCACTCCTGATTTTTCTTGACTATAAGCATTATAACATTGAAGCTTACTCCAGAGTCAAGAGCTGTTTCATAGAAAAACTGCCACCTCACCTGCGCCGAAGCACAGCTAAAAGTGGCAGTTATATAAATTTAAAATTAAAGCAAGTCAGTCCTTATGCAGCACGCAGATTTCAATGCCCGAGGCCTGCATCATATCCTCAGCCAGCTTATCAGGATAAGGATTGGCGTAAACTATACGCTTTATTCCGGCGTTGATAAGAATCTTTGTGCAAACAACGCAGGGCTGGTGCGTACAATACACAGTGCCGCCGTTAACCGACACGCCATGATAAGCAGCCTGCACAACAGCGTTCTGCTCCGCATGAATGCCGCGGCATAGCTCGTGCATCTGGCCAGAAGGCACATGGAGCTGCTCACGCAGACAGCCTGTAACCTCACAGTGAGGCAAATCCTTCGGTGTACCGTTGTAGCCTGTCGCCACAATCTGCTTGTTCTTGACAATCACAGCACCCACGCTGCGGCGCAGACAGGTTGAACGCGTGCTGACCACCTGCGCAATCTCCATAAAGTAATGATCCCAATCAGGTCTTGCTTTGTGTTCCATGATGTTATACCGTACCGAAAATGCGGTCGCCAGCATCGCCCAGACCGGGAACGATGTAGCCATGCTCGTTCAGATGGTCGTCCAGCACAACAGTGTAGATGGGCACATCAGGATGAGCAGCGTTGAGCTTTTCTACGCCCTCAGGAGCAGCAACAAGGCACATGAAGCGCAGGTTCTTCATGCCGCGTTTTTTGAGCTGGTCGATAGCAGCAATCGCACTGCCGCCGGTTGCCAGCATCGGGTCAACAACAATCGTATAAGCGTCCATATCCGCAGGCAGCTTGCAGTAATATTCCATCGGCAGCAGAGTCTCCTCATTACGACTCATGCCAATATGACCAACATTAGCTTCCGGGATAACGCTGAGTACGCCCTCCATGAAGCCCAGGCCTGCACGCAGGATAGGCACAACAGTTACGCTGCCCTTGATACGGCAGCCGGTGGTTTCGCACAGCGGCGTTGTTACCTTTACTTCTTCCACAGGTAAATCTCTGGTCGTTTCAAAGGTCAGCAGCGCTGCAACCTCACTAATGATGTGACGAAAAACTACGCTCTTAGTATCCTTATCACGCAAGATGGTCATTTTTGCTTGCAGCAACGGATGGTTTACTACATTGATTTGCATTGGATATATCGCTCCTTTACTTTATATCCTCTTGCCCGCCATGCAGACAAGAGGATATTTTATAATTATAGATTTGTGTATAACGGGTATTTAGCACACAACGCAGCTACACGTTTGGCAGCCTCTGCATGCTTAGCAAAATCGGTCGGGTTATTGAGCACCAGACCCATAATAGCTGCAACCTCTTTGAAGTCCTCCTCCTGGAAGCCGCGGGTAGTAGCAGCCGGAGTACCCAGACGGATACCGCTGGTTACAAACGGGCTGGCCGGGTCAAACGGAATGGTGTTCTTGTTGCAGGTAATGCCGATATTATCGAGCAGCTTTTCAGCCTCCTTGCCGGTCAGGTTTTTGTTGCGTACATCAACCAGAATCAGATGGTTGTCAGTACCGCCGGAAACGAGACGGAAGCCCTCTGCCTTCAGGCCTTCAGCAAAAGCCTTGGCATTCTTAACGATATTTTCCGCATACTCTCTGAACTCAGGCTTCAGAGCTTCGCCGAAGGCAACAGCCTTAGCAGCAATAACGTGCATCAGCGGGCCGCCCTGCAGGCCGGGGAAAATAGATTTATTGATTTTCTTTGCGTATTCCTCATTGTTGGTCAGAATCAGACCGCCGCGAGGACCACGCAGGGTTTTATGCGTAGTGGTAGTTACAATGTCAGCATAGGGAACCGGAGACGGATGCAGACCTGCTGCAACCAGACCAGCAATATGTGCCATATCAACGAGCAGCAGAGCGCCGTTCTCATGAGCAATATTAGCAATGCGTTCAAAATCAATGATACGCGGATATGCGCTGGCACCAGCAACAATCAGCTTCGGCTGATATTCTTTAGCCTTAGCCTCGATATCAGCATAATCAATCATTTCGGTTTCCTTGTCTACACCATAATGAACTACGTTGAAATAGGTACCGGAAATATTAACCGGGGATCCATGGCTCAGATGACCGCCTTGAGACAGATCCATGCCCATGATGGTATCGCCAGGTTTCAGGAAAGCAAAATACACAGCCATATTGGTGCTTGCACCGCAATGAGCCTGTACATTAGCAAAATTAGCATTGAACAGCTTCTTAGCGCGTTCGATAGCCAGGGTTTCAACCTTGTCTACATATTCGCAACCGCCATAATAACGGTGTCCGGGGTAGCCTTCAGCGTATTTATTCGTCAGTACGCTGCCCATAGCCTCCATAACTGCCGGAGTAACAATGTTCTCCGAAGCGATTAACTCAATTTTGTCACGTTGACGATTCAGCTCAGCATCAATGTAACCTTTCAGCTCAGGATCAACCACGCTAAGTTTTTCTAAGTTCATTTCAAAACCCTCCTAAATAATAAAACATAAAATAAATATCACAGATGGCACATTATGGACGGTCATCCGGATATTGTGCGCGCGGACCGCCTACAAGCGGCGCACGTGTTCTGGCGGCAGTCAGCACTGCTTCGCCAATTTTTTTATATTGCAGCCTTACCGGTACAGCAACTCTTTTCAGATGCATGCCGATAAGTGTCTGACCAATATCCAAGCCCAGATGCGCGGTGATTGCTTCAACAACTACAGGCTCAGCAAAATTTTCATAAGCTGCTGTACCCATAGCGCCGCCGGCATGAGGCATAGGGCGTACTGTAACCTCAGTGAGGTTATAACGCTCTACTGCAGAGGCCTCTACTACCAAGGAACGATTCAAATGCTCGCAGCACTGAACTGCCAGATACAGCTCATGCGCATCGCACACAGCCTTCAACGCTTTGAACATTGCCACAGCAGTCTCACTGCTGCCGCCGGTGCCGATTTTATTGCCCACCACCTCACTGGTGCTGCAGCCCAGCACAAAAATCTGTCCTTTTTTTGGTTTAGCTATCTCAATGAGCTCCTCTGCTGCTGCAGTAAGCTCTTGAACAATCTGTTCCTTTGTTTCCATAACGCTTGTTACTTCTTTCTATGAATCAGGGTTTTTATTTTGCTTCCAAGGCCATAATCTTGTCGACACGGCGCTCATGACGTCCGCCGGCAAACTCAGTGTTCAGCCATGCATCCGTAATCATCTCTGCCAGGCCAACGCCCAGAACGCGCTCGCCCATGCACAGAACATTAGCATTGTTATGCTCACGGGACATTTGCGCAGAGAAAACATCGCCGCACAGTGCAGCGCGGATGCCCTTGCATTTATTAGCAGCAATGGAAATACCAATACCGGTGCCGCAGATAAGAATACCTCTTTCTGCACCGCTTTCGCCGCTAGTGATATCCTTGCAGAGCTTTTCAGCGAAATCAGGATAATCTACAGAATCCTCGCTGTAGGTACCATGGTCAACAACCTCGATACCTTTGTCCTGCAAATATTTTTTGATGTGCTCTTTCAGATGAAAGCCGCCATGATCGCAGCCCATTGCAATTTTCATAATTCACCAATCTCCTTCATACATTCACTTTTAGGACAAAGGAGAAGGCTTTAGATGCGAACAAATTCGACGACGGCGTACTAGAGGTACGTCGAGGAGAATTTGTGAAGCAGATGAGGCCTTATCGTTTGTCCTCGCATTATCTTTTATTGTATCATAAATTCTGGTAAAGTGGCACTATTTTTTAAATGTAAGCTGCCATTTTGCAGAGTTATCAGCTGATAGCCTGCTGCCTTACGCAGACGGTTCATAATTGCCAAGCCGATACCGCTCTCGTCAACGCCCTCGGCCAGAATAACATCCGGCTGAGTGCGGTCGAAATCACGCAGCAGATAGAACAGGTCAGCAGCCAGCTGCTCGCGGCTGTCGCCCCAGCATGCCAGCTGCAGCTGCTGCTTCTCCACCAGCTCTGCAAGCTCGCGCTCCAGCGCCCTGCCGCAGAGCACGCCGACAGTCTTGCCTGCTGCCAGCGCCTTAGCGATAACCTCTGGAAGCTTTTGGCAGGCCTCGCCCTCAAACAGATATACCGGCGCCTTCGGCGCATAATGGCGGTACTTCATGCCCGGTGCCTTCGGCTTAAAGTTTTTATCTCCCTGCAGGGCCGGGTCAATCTCGACCGCGCCCATAACCTCCGTCAGCATCTCGTAGGTGATGCCGCCGGGACGCAGAATAGTCGGCACAGGCTCTGTCGTATCGACAACCGTGGATTCCAGACCGATGCCGCAGCTGCCGCCGTCAAGCATACCGGCAATTTTGCCCTGCATATCCTCGAGCACGTCCTGCGCATTCGTCGGACTAGGACGACCGGAAATATTAGCCGACGGTGCCGCAATCGGGCAGCCGCAGGCACGGATAAAGTCCTGCGCAAATTTATTTGACGGAAAGCGTACAGCAACTGTTTCCAAACCAGCGCTTACTGCGTCAGGTACGATGGACGATTTATTAACAATCAACGTCAGCGGTCCCGGCCAAAAATGCTCGATAAGCTTTTGGGCATTAGCGTTCAGGCCTGTCGTCAGCGGCTCAATTGCTTCCTTTTGTGCAATATGCAAAATCAGCGGATTATCATTCGGCCGTCCCTTAGCCGCAAAAATTTTGGCTACGGCCGTCGGATTCAGTCCGTCTGCGCCCAAGCCGTACACTGTTTCCGTCGGAAAGGAAACAACCTCGCCTGCCTTAATCAGCGCAGCAGCCTGCTCCATTGCTTCTTTATTCTCAGAGTTCTTTTGTAACTTCCAGTAGGAGGTCTGCATATTTATCCTCTCCCTCTTTTTCCTTCAGCGCAAAAACCATGCGGTCAATGCCGGCGTAATCCTTACGCACCACAGCCTGCTTAAAGCCATGCTCCAGGCACAACGCGCACACGTCCTCGCTCTGGTTAATACCAATCTCAAACGCCAAAAGTCCGTCGTCTGCCAGATGCTCCGCAGCCTCTGCACAGATGCGGCGGTAAAAATCAAGCCCATCTGCACCGCCGTCCAGCGCTCCGTGCGGCTCCTGCTGCACGTCCTGCGCCAGCGTCGCAATATCAGCCGCGGGAATATACGGCGGATTAGACACGATGATATCAAACTTTTTCTCCAGCGGCACACGGCTGAAAACATCACTGCGCACGAAGCCGCAGCGCTCCTTCACGCCTATTTTCTCGGCATTCTCCTTCGCCACCACCAAGGCATCAACGCTGATATCCACGCCCACGCCCTTAGCCTGTGGCAAATAATCCAGCAGCGAAACGATAATCGCGCCGCTGCCTGTGCCGATATCAAGGATTTTCACATCGCCCTCAGGCTGCAAAAACGGTGCCGCCTTCACCAGGCTTTCCACGAGCAGCTCTGTTTCCGGCCGCGGCACCAGTGTCGCCGGCGTAACCTTGAAAACGTTGCGCATAAACGCCTTCTCGCCCAGAATATAGTTCAGCGGCTCATGCTGAGCACGTCGCTGCACATACTTGCGCATCAAGGCCAGCTCCTCCTCCGTCAGCGGACGCTCAAAGTCCACATACAGCGTCAGGCGCTCGCACTTTAAGACAGCACAAAGCAGTACTTCGGCATCAGAGCGTGGATCCTCCACGCCCTTTTCTGCAAAGTACTGCTTCGTCCAGTTTAAAATTTTCATTATCGTCCAGACAGCATTGCTCATTTTACTTCACCTGTCGTAATTGTTCACTTTGTTTTGCCGTAATCAAGGCATCTAAAAGCTCATCCATATCGCCGTTGACGATGCTGTCAAGCTTATGCAGCGTCAAGCCGATGCGGTGATCAGTTACGCGTCCCTGCGGATAGTTGTAGGTGCGGATACGCTCGCTACGGTCACCGGTACCAACCTGGCTCTTGCGATCCTCAGCAGTAGCAGCACGCTGCTCCTCCTGCGCCTTCTCCAGAATACGCGCACGCAGCACACGCATACATTTTTCGCGGTTCTTCAGCTGTGATTTTTCGTCCTGGCACTGTGCCACAATGCCTGTCGGAATATGCGTAATACGTACAGCAGATTCCGTTTTGTTTACGTACTGGCCGCCTGCGCCGCCTGCACGATAGGTATCGACACGCAAATCAGCAGGATTGATTTCTATGTCAACCTCTTCAGCCTCCGGCAGCACAGCCACCGTAACGGTAGAGGTATGCACACGGCCCTGCGATTCGGTCTCCGGTACGCGCTGCACACGATGCACACCGCTTTCAAACTTCATCCGGCTGTACACGCTGTCACCGTTCACCTGGAAGACAACCTCCTTGAAGCCGCCCAGCTCTGTCGGACTTGCATCAAGAACCTCGATACGCCAGCCGCGCGTTTCTGCATAGCGGGTGTACATACGGAATAATACGCCGGCGAACAGCGCTGCTTCATCGCCGCCTGCGCCGCCGCGAATTTCCACGATAACGTTCTTGTCGTCGTTAGGATCAGAGGGCAGCAGAAGAATAGTCAGCTTCTGCTCGTATTCCTCAAGCTGCGGCTTCAGCTCCTTGAGCTCCTCCTTCGCCATCTCCACGAGCTCTGCGTCGTCGCCCAGCTCCAGCAGCTCCTGCGCCTCATCGCGCGCCTGCACCATGTCGCGGTATTCGCGATAAGCGGTAACAATCGGCTCCAGCTTTGCATGCGCCTTCGTTGCCTTAAGCCAGTTGGCCTGGTCGGCAATAACCTCGGGGTCACTGATTTTTGCTTCCAGGTCTAAATATCTATCTTCTAGTGCTTGCAATTTGTCGAGCATTAGAAATTCTCCTCTCAAATTTTATTCAATAATTTCTTCAGGCGGCAGCACGGCCTTCAGCGAAGCAATCGCCACCTCTATCTGACTATCATCCGGCTGGCGCGTCGTGAGCTTCTGCAGCAGCAGGCCCGGCATAATCGCCATATGCACCAGCTTATTGTCGTTATGCGCACCGGCAAAACGAATAATCTCATAGCTGACTCCGGCAATCACAGGCATCAGGATAACACGTGAAGCAATACGCTCCAACAGGCTCGGCCAGCCTAAAAACGTAAAGATAAACATGCTGATCAGCATAACTATCATTAAAAAGTTTGTGCCGCAGCGAGGATGCAGCGTACTGAATGGACGCACATTCTCCACGCGCAGCGGCAAGCCTGCCTCATAGGTATAAATCGTCTTATGCTCTGCTCCATGATACTGGAAGACGCGCTGGATATCCTCCATCGAGGAAATCGCTGCAATATAGCTCAGGAAGATAACCATACGCAGCACGCCCTCAGCCAGGTTAAGCAGCATCGGGTCCTCCGTCAGCTCATGCAGAAAGCGCATGGACCACGTCGGAATAACTATAAACAAGCCCACAGCCAGCAGCACAGAAAAAGCAATAGTCATTGCCATCTCCTTGCCTGTCAGCTGCTCCTCCTCATCGCCGGAGACCTGCGCCGAATAAGCCAGCGCCTTCATACCGTCGTATAAGGATTCAAATAAAGCAATAACGCCGCGAAGCAGCGGTTTTTTCAAAATAGGATATTTATCACGGATACTGTTGACCGGATTAACATCAACAGCTATCTCGCCATTCGGTTGGCGCACGGCGACAGCGACCTTCTTAGGTCCGCGCATCATGACGCCCTCAATCACAGCCTGTCCGCCTACAGATAATTTTTTCGTGCTCATAGATATACTCCATAAATTAAATAAAGCAGAACCCGCATGTGCAAGCTCTGCCTTATTGTATAGATTATTGTTCTTTGTTGTAACGTTTGTTGAACTTCTCGATACGACCACGAGCAGTTACATTACGTTGTTGACCAGTGAAGAATGGATGGCATTTAGAGCAAACATCCACGCGTAATTCTTTTTTCGTGCTACCAGTTACGAAGCTTGCACCACATGCGCAGGTAGCAGTAACTTCACCGTAATTCGGATGAATCTTTTCTTTCATTCTTTACACCTCTCTTTGCTTTAGAACATTGTATTCATTATTCTTAAATTCCTTATAAGACGCGTCAGAAATAGTCGGCTGCAAAGCGACGGCTGCGGCGTATAAATTATACTCCGGCAAACCATAGCGAAGCATTTGGCTGTTTATGGCGTGACTTACATTTGCACTAGACTAGTTTAACATATACGCCCTAAGAAAGCAAGCTATTTTTTTGCAAATTCACTAACACCTTTTATATAGTTGATAAATTGCTGCGCAGTGCGTCCGGAAATGCCGCCATGATGCAGCTCCCACTTCTTCGCCTCAGCGCACAGAAAGTCATCGTCGAGGTCAACGCCCTGCTTATGCGCCAGCTCGCAGACAATCGCAAAATACTCCTTCTGCGAAGGCTGACCGTAATAAATCGTGCAGCCAAAGCGGTTGACGAGCGAAAGCTTCTCCTGCATCGTGTCGGACTGATAGATGCCGTTTTCCTCCGTCAGGTCACGTCTGTCCTTCCACGTTTCGTTTATCAGATGGCGGCGGTTGCTCGTAGCGTAAATAAGAATATTTTCCGGACGAACCTCCAAGCCACCTTCAATAATCGCCTTGAGATATTTATACTCCGTCTCGAACTCCTCGAAGGACAGGTCGTCCATATAAATGATGAAGCGATAGTTGCGGTTCTTAATCTGTGCGATAATCGGCGCAAGGTCATGAAACTGATGCTTGTAAATCTCAATCATGCGCAGGCCGCTGTCATAATACTTATTGATCAGTGCCTTGATGCTGCTGGACTTGCCAGTGCCGCTGTCGCCAAAAAGCAGCACATTATTCGCAGGACGTCCGGCTACAAACGCTTCCGTGTTGGCAATAAGACGCTGCTTCTGCTCCTCATAGCCGACAAGGTCAGCAAAGCTCACCTGCTCCGTATTGGAAATCGGCACCAGCTCGGCATCGCCCTGCTTTTCATGCACAATGCGAAACGCCTTATTAAGGCCAAGACTGCCCACGCCGTACTGACGATAAAAATCCGTCACCAGCACAAAGAATTCCTCAGCGTCATGCGCCTGTGCCAGCCTTGCGCTCAACGCCTGCACCTTCTCGCTGATGTTTTTGTTATAGCGGCGCTCGCTCTTGACCACAGCCTGATAATCTTCGATAATGCTGAAGCAGCTTATTCCCAGCACCTTTTCGATTTCAGAAAAATCGTAGGCGAACAGCTTACGAAAAATCTCAAAGTCATGCTTCGCCAATACATTGACGCTGCCCTCACACGCGCCCACCTTTTCACAGGTGATGGCAAAGGGATTCTCACAGCTTACCAGAAGATAGGTCAGATAGTTATGCCAAAGATTTTTGTCAAAGCCATAAACAGTTCCGATATCCAGCAGCCTGTGTATCTGCTGATAAACGTCAGCAGCAAGCTCCTCACGCAGATAATCGCCGCTGTCCAGCTCCAGACAAATATCTGCCAAAGCCTCCAGCAGATTATCCTGCGGCAGATTGCGGTAAACAAGCAATTGCGAAACTAATTGATACATATATATTGCCCCTCATGCTCCACAAAAGTAAATTTATCTACATCGAACATACCCATATCGGTAATGCGCAGCTTGGGAATAACCGGCAGAGCCATAAAGCTCAGGCTGATAAACGGATCAATGCCCTCATGCACGCCCTGCGCCCTTGCCTGCGCCGAAATCTGCTCCAGACTGGCGATAAGCTGCTCTGCCGGCGCGCTGCTCATCAGGCCGCAGATATTCAGCGGCACTGTGCCGACAACGCTGCCCTCATGCACCAGCGTATAGCCGCCCTGCACGCGTACAAGCTCCTGCGCCGCCAGCGCCATATCCTGAGCATTGGTGCCGATAACGATAAGGTTATGCGAATCGTGCGCCACGGTCGTCGCTGCCGCGCCCTTTTGCAGACCGTAGCCACGCAAGAGTCCCAGCCCTACGTTGCCCGTAGCGTGGTGACGCTCCAGCACAGCGATAAGATACAGCTCACCCTTCGCCAGTTCCTCCTTCACCTCTGCACCCTTAATCGACGAGCGCTCCGTAAAGATTTCTCCCGGCAGCATTTCAATCACGGCGTATTCCTTGTCCGCAGCAAAGCGCTCCGGCGAAAAGGTTTCCTCGCTAAATGCCGCCGGACGCACACTGCCCTGCAGCGTCGTCTCAGGCTGCACAGGCTGAACTTTAGCAGCCTCCTTCCAAGCATCGCGGCCCTTATAATAAACGGCCTGCGGCACAAGGCTCTCCAAATTATCAAAGACAACAAGGTCAGCCTGCCAGCCAGGAGCAATCGCGCCCAAGCGCTTCAGGCCATAAATACGTGCAGCATTGATGCTTGCCAGACGCAGCGCACGCACAGGCTCCATACCTAAAGCTATCGCCAGCTGTACGCAATGACGAATTGTGCCTTCACTACGGATGTCTGCTAAATGCTTATCATCTGTACAGAAGGCCAGACTGCTGACATCAACGCCGTCCGCCAGCACGCCCTTAATAATCGCCTCCAGATTGCGCGACGCACTGCCCTCGCGCACGAGCACGGCCAGACCGCTGCGCAGCTTCTCCTTCGCCTCGTCCCAGCTGATGCTCTCGTGATCCGTGTCAATGCCGCTGGCCGCATAGGCTGCCAGCTCTCTGCCGCTGACGCAGGGCGCATGTCCATCAAGCACACGTCCAAGGCTCAAAAATATATCCAGCTTCTTCTGCACCTCGGCAGAATTATAAATAACTCCGGGCACGTTCATCATCTCGCCCATGCCCAGTACACCAGGCTCATTTACGAGCTTAAGCATATCACGTGCATCCATCACACAGCCGCTGTGCTCAAAGCGCGTCGCCGGCACGCAGCTGGGCAGATTCACATAATAATTCAGCGGCATCTGTCCGCCTGCCTGCAGCATATATTTAATGCCTGTCGCGCCTGCAACGTTAGCAATCTCATGCGGATCCGTAATCAGTGTCGTCACGCCCCAGCGCAGCTCCTCGGCGCAGTAATGCTCCGGCGTTGCCATTGAGCTTTCCACATGACAATGCGCATTAATCAGGCCAGGCGCCAGATACGCACCCTTAAGGTCGACAACCTCATAGGCTTTTTCATAGCTGCCCACTCCGGCAATTACGCCGTCGGCAACTGCAACATCTGCTTCATAAATTGTTTCGGTCAGCACGTCAACAACCCTGCCGTTCTTGAAGAGAATATCAGCAGGGTCGTTGCCTAATGCGACCGCACGGATACGGTCGTTCATTTTCATTTACCTCGTTTAGACAATAATATCGGCTGCAAGCTGTATAGCTTACAGATTAAACATAAATATATTTGAGAACGAAAATTATCGCCAGAATATAGATAACACCGCTGATCTGCTTCATTCTATGCGCGCCGCTCAGCAGGTTGATAAACACATAGGAGATAACGCCCATGGAAATGCCTTCAGAAATTGAATACATGAAGGGCATAGCCACAGCAGCGATGAAAGCAGGAATTGCTTCTGTCATATCATTGAAGTCAACATTCAGCAGGCTGCTTACCATCAGAAAGCCAACAATAACAAGTGCCGGAGCCGTAGCGAAGGCCGGAATTGCCAGGAAAATCGGCGCAAAGAAAAGGCTCAGGAAGAATAGCACAGCAACAGTGATGCTGGTCAGACCGGTACGGCCACCGGCAGCAACACCGGCGCTGCTCTCTACGAAGGTCGTAACGGTAGAGGTACCCAGCAGCGCGCCGCCAGTCGTTGCAATAGAGTCAGCCAGCAGAGCGCCCTCAATCTTCGGCAGTCTGCCGTTCTTATCCAGCATATTTGCCTTAGAAGCTACGCCGATCAAAGTGCCCAGAGTGTCGAACAAATCGACAAACATAAAGGACAGCATAATCGTTACAAAGTTAAAGGTTAAAATCGCACTGAAATCAAGCTGCATAAAGGTCGGCGCCAGACTCGGAATAGCAATGCCATTAGCAAAACTCGGCATAACAGAGAACATGCCAAGCTTCGGATCAGGTACATAAATGCCCGTCAGCTCGCAAACCATGCCCAGGCCCCAGGTAATAATAATACCCAGCAGAATGCCGCCGGGAACTTTTTTGGCCAGCATCACAGCCGTCAGCAAAATGCCAATCAGCGCCAGCAGCGCACCAATACCGGTAGACCAGAACGTGCCGTCAGCAAAAGCAGCCTTGAAGGGATACAGGCCCACGAGCGTCGGACCGCTGACAACAATTTTTGCATTCTGCAGACCGATAAAGGTGATAAACAGACCAATGCCACTCGTCACGCCAAACTTCAAAGCCGGCGGAATAGCATTAAACAAGGCCGAGCGCACCTTCGTCAAAGAAAGGATAATAAAAATAATACCCTCAACAAAAACTGCAGCCAGCGCCACCTGCCAGCTATAGCCCATCTGACCGACAACCGTATAGGCAAAGAAGGCGTTCAAGCCCATGCCCGGTGCCAGTGCAAACGGATAGTTAGAAAACAAAGCCATCAGGACAGTACCAATGCAGGCGCCCAAAGCCGTTGCCGTGAATACTGCGCCTGCGTCCATACCGGCAGCGCTTAAAATTCCCGGGTTGACAGCCAGGATATAAGCCATGGTCATAAAGGTAGTGATGCCTGCGAGAATTTCCTTGCGCACATCAGTCTTGTGCTCCTTGAGACGGAAATAATTCTCAAGAAAAGTCGTCATATTTTAGTTCCTCCCTATAATCAGCGTTGCACGCCAAAGTACAAATTAATAGCTCAGGATTTCCGGACCATTTTCCGTAATCAGAATCTGGTGCTCCCATTGCGCAGACAGGCTGCCGTCAATAGTATAAACAGTCCAGTCATTGGTTTCGTCAATGCAGATATCCTTGTGTCCCATGTTAATCATCGGCTCAATCGTGAAAATCATGCCCGGTACAAGCACCATGCCGGTTTTACGCTTGCCGACATGGCAGACGAACGGGTCCTCATGAAATTCTATGCCCACGCCGTGGCCGCCGAATTCCTCGACAACAGAATAGCCGTGCTTATGCGCAAGCTTAGACACAGCAGCACCGATATCGCCAAGCTGTGCCCAGGGCTGTGCAGCCTCAATACCGCGCAGCAGGCATTGCTTAGTAATGGCCACCAGGTCAGCAGCCGGCTTAGCAACCTTGCCAATCATGAACATACGCGAAGCATCAGCATAATAGCCATTATAAATCGTAGAAACATCGACGTTTACAATATCGCCGCTGCGCAGCACGTCACGTTCGCTCGGAATACCGTGGCAAACCTGGTCATTAATCGACGTACACACGCTCTTGGGGAAGCCCTCGTAGCCCAGCGGTGCAGGCGTTGCACCATGAGCAACGGTGAAATCATATACAATGCGGTCAATCTCTGCCGTCGTCATGCCAGCTTTGATATGCTTGGCAACCTCGTCCAGAACGCCTGTATTAATCTTGCAGGCTGCACGAATACCGGCAATCTGCTCCGGCGTTTTAATCATATCGCGAGAAGGAACCTCCATTCCCTGCTTTTGCAGCAGCGCGATTTTCTGGTCATTCATCTGGTGGCACTCAGCATAAGCTTTGCCGCTGCCACACCAACATAAGTCAGACATAAAAAAATCTCCTATCTTCATTACAATTTACTTTCGTGATTAAGTATTGCTCCCTTAATACATTCTATTTTACCACATTTAAGGAAAAAATCATATTTTTATGCAAAATTCTTCTTGAATGTTCGGAACGGTACGGAAGAAATTTTGCCATATACAGAGAATATCGTTCGACAGACGACTTTTTTTATGCTAGAATTAAGCGAGTAAAATTTTTACAAGAGGAAGGATTTTTTTATGGAAGCATACGCAATGTATTTTGTTGATTTAATTTTACATCTGGACAAGCACCTGCCGGAAATCATGGCAGCCTATGGCCAGCTCATTTACGCTATTTTGTTTCTCGTAGTCTTCTGCGAAACCGGTCTTGTTGTCACCCCGTTCCTGCCCGGTGATTCGCTGCTCTTCGCCTGCGGTGCTCTCGCAGCCACGGCCCCCGAGGGCATGGATATCAAAATTATCGTGATGATTTTCCTTGTATCATCGGTACTCGGTGACGCCTGCAACTATATGATAGGCGAAAAGCTCGGCCTGCACATGATTAACTCCAAGCATGGCTTAATCAAAAAGGAGCACGTAGATAAGGCCAGCGCCTTTTACGAGAAGCATGGTCACAAGGCTATTTTCTTAGCACGCTTCGTCCCCATCGTGCGCACCTTTGCGCCCTTCGTCGCAGGCGTAGGCAAAATGCACTACCTGACCTTTGCGCATTATAACGTTATCGGCGCTGTAGTCTGGGTATTCCTGTTTGTCGGCGGCGGTTATTTCTTCGGCAACATTCCGGCTATCAAGCACAACTTCACGCTTGTAACGCTGGGCATCATCGTTTTCTCGCTGCTGCCTGTGCTCTACGAATTCGTAGGCAAAAAATTCTTAGGCAAAAAATAACATAAATAAATTTACGAGAGGGGTTTTACCAATGACTTATCGTTTCAACAGCGACTATACAGAAGGCTGCCATCCGGCAGTCCTCGAAAAGCTCGTCCAGACCAACATGGAGCAGACCGACGGCTACGGTCTTGACCCCTACTGTGACGAAGCACGCGAGCTTATCAAAAAAGCCTTCGCCTGCCCGAATGCCGACGTGCATTTTCTCGTTGGCGGCACCCAGACCAACCTTACTGTTATCTGCGCTGCCCTGCGTCCGCATCAGGCTGTCTACGGCGCCGTTCCCAGCCATATCAACACGCACGAAGCAGGCGCAATTGAGCACGTCGGTCACCGCGTGCTGCCCCTGCCCTCCGATGACGGCAAGCTGACCGCTGAGCAAATCCGCGCTACTTGGAAAAGCTATGACACTGACCCCAGCCGCGAGCATTGGGCACAGCCGAAAATGGTCTACATCTCCCAGCCGACAGAAATCGGCAGCATGTACAGCAAGCAGGAGCTGCAGGACTTATACAAGGCCTGCCAGGACTGCGGCCTCTATCTTTTCGTTGACGGCGCACGCCTCGGCTATGTGCTCGGCGCACCTGACAACGATATGAGCGCAGCCGACCTTGCAGCAAACTGCGACGTTTTCTACATCGGCGGCACAAAATGCGGCCTGCTCTTCGGTGAAGCAGTTGTTATCACCAACGCTGCCCTCAAGCCTGACTTCCGCACTATCGCTAAGCAGTGCGGCTCTATTATGGCTAAAGGCCGTCTGCTCGGCGTACAATTCGGCGCCATCATGAAGGACGACCTCTACACGAAAATCTGCGGCAAGGGCACACGCCAGGCGCTCAAAATCCGCGACGCCCTGCTTGCCAAAGGCTTTGCCTTTGTTACGCCGTCGCCGACAAACCAGCAGTTTGTCATCATGACGCCGGAGCAATTCCACAAGCTCAGCGAGGAATTCGCTCTGAGCCATATCGCTTATCTGCCCGACGGCAACTACAGCGTGCGTATCTGCACCAGCTGGGCAACCGAGGACGAAGAGGTCGACAGACTTATCGCTATGATTAACGAGCTGTAAGGCTTGACGAAAAAATAAAATTTGCTATAATAAAGACAAAGAGAGACTCTGACAGTGGTGCGTCAGTCCTCTCCTTGAAATTTAGTTCTTGACGAAAGGCTGCCGTTGACCATGACGTCAGTTTTTTGTCATATTACAGGTAAAGTTATTTACGAGTAGACATAATGGTCGCAATAAGCAAACCAAATGTTACCATTAACTGTAACGCTTCAGCTACTGTCATGCTTCCACCCCCTTACGGAGGAACTGACCTGTCAGAAGTCTCTAGCGCTATTATAACATTTTGCTTATGCATTAACAATATGTTTACAAAATAAAAAGACGGTCGCAAGACCGTCTTTTTATTTTACCTATGTTCTCTTATTTCAGCTTTTCGACAACGCCCACCAGTTTCTCCTGCCAATCCACGCAATAATCTGCACCGCCCTGCGCACAATCGCTCTTGCCGCCGCCGCGGCCGCCAAAGGCCTCATTGAGCAGCTTGATAAGTACGCGACAGTCACCCTCTGTAGCTGCACCCAGAGCAGCGGCATAGCTGATGCGTTCAGGCTTAGCCGCTACGAGCAGGCAGATAGTATGCTCCAGCGCCGTAGCCTTCGGCAGAAAGACCTTGATATCCTTGGCATCATGTCCGTCCAGCGGCACAGCAAGAATTTTTGTGCCAGCCGCATTCGTCGGCGCATTTTCATAAAGCTCCTGCAGCTGTGCCTCTTCGATTTTCAGCAGCTTGCTCTTCACATCATCAAGCTGCGCCAGCAAATCAGCTTTCAGCTTCGCTAAAGCATCAGGCACCTGCTCCGGCTTTACGGAAAGCCCCTGCGCCACCGCAAGCAGTGTACTGTTCTTTTTATCCGCATCAGCAAGCGCTCTGCTGCCACAGACAAACTCCACACGGCAGCCGCCCTTATGCTTTTCGTGACGAATAACCTTCACGCTGCCCAGCATGCCCGTAAACGGCGGATGAGTGCCGCAGCAGGTGCAGATATCAGCGTCCTCCACCGACACAATGCGCAGTGTGCCCGTCAATTTGCTGTTGAACTTGCGCATCTTATCCTTGAGCTTGACTGCCTCCGTGCTGTCCATATAGCTGATGTGCACCGGACGGTTCTCCCAGATAATCTCGTTCGTATATAGCTCTGCCTTAAGCAGCTCCTCCTCCGTCAGCTCCTTATCAAGGTCAATAAAAACATCGTCCTCATTCATATGAAAGCCGATATTATTTGCCTTGAAAAGCTTCCAGCAGGCATAGGACAAAAGATGCTCGCCCAAGTGCTGCTGCATCCTGTCGAGGCGCACCATCCAGTCCAGCACCGCCTTAACCTCTGTGCCAACCTCCAGCGGCTTGTCGCATTCATGATAAATGTGCCCATCCCTCTCACTGACATGGCTAACTATCACGTCAGCAATTTTGCCCTTATCACTGAGCTGGCCGCCGCCCTCCGGGAAAAACACTGTCTGGTCAAGCTCCACCAGATATTGGCCTTCCTTTTCTGTACAAGCCGTAACCGTGGCCGTGCATTCCTTAAGCAGCGAATTATTTTCAAAAAGCTTTACTGTCATCTTTATTCCCCCTCAAGCAAATATCTCTGAAGAACAGGTGAGCCTTTGGCAGCTTCTTTCGCTAGTTCTTCTGCTGTTATTTTATCACTTCTCAGCTAAAGTGTGTTATAATCAGATGAGGAAAACAACAAAAAAATTTATTTTTGCATAAAAGGAGCACTAAATGTTTCAAAATTTACTTTTCGACTTAGACGGAACACTCACAAACTCTGCCGAGGGCATTACCAAATGCGTGCAATATGCACTGCGTGACCAAGGCATTGAGGTCAGCGACCTGCATAAGCTGGAGGTCTTCATCGGGCCGCCGCTGCGCGACAGCTTCATGAAGTTTTACGGCTTCACGCGTGAGCAGGCAGAGGCTGGCGTAGAAAAATACCGCGAACGCTATACAGATATTGGCATCTGGGAAAACAAGGTTTACGACGGCATGCTGGAGCTTTTACAGGCTTTGCAGGCAGATAAGCGCCGCCTCGGTATGGCAACGGCTAAGCCAGAGGTCTTTGCAGTTCGTATCGCTGAACGCTTTGGCTTTAATCCATTTTTAGAGGATATCACAGGCGCAAGCCTCGACGGCAAAACAGATAAAAAAGCTCTCGTCGTTGCCGCTGCCTTAGAAAAATGGCAGCTCACCACACCGGAGCAGAAAAAGACCGTAGCTCTTATCGGGGACCGCCGCGAGGACGTTATGGCAGCGCACGAAAACGGTATTGCCTGCATCGGCGTAGGCTTCGGCTTCGGCGGCTACGAAGAACTGAACGCAGCAGGCGCAGATTATTATGTTGAAGACATGGCAGCGCTGCACAAGCTGCTGCTAGGGAAATAAGCACAAGGGTGATTTTATGCATATTTACGCTATCGGCGACCTGCATCTGTCAGGCGAACCGCCCACCAAGCCAATGGAAATCTTTGGCGAGCACTGGCGCGGTCATAAAGAAAAAATCCGTCAGCATTGGCTGGAAACAGTAAAAGCAGACGACTCCGTTATCATCTGCGGTGACATCTCCTGGGCCATGAGCCTTGAGGAAGCAGCGCAGGACCTGGACTGGCTGGCCCAGTTGCCGGGCCGTAAGCTGCTGCTGCGCGGCAACCATGATTACTGGTGGACGAGCCTGGCGAAAATGCAGAAGCGCTTCGGTGAGCATTTTGAATTTCTGCAGAACGGCTGCATTATGGTTGGCAATATCGCAGTCTGCGGTACGCGCGGCTGGCTTCTGCCTTCAGCAGAAGCCTTTAGCGCCGAGGACGAAAAAATTTACCGTCGCGAGGCTATACGTTTGGAGCTGTCATTGCAGGCAGCAGCAAAGCAAAACTCCGCCGCCATCATCGCAGCCTTCCATTATCCGCCGCTGTTCGCACGCACTGAGCACACAGCCTTTACTAATCTGCTGCATAACTACGGCGTGCAGCACTGTCTCTACGGCCATCTTCACGGCGAAAACCATGTCACAGCCTTTGAAGGCCTGCGTGAAGGCATACGCTATAAGCTTGTCTCCTGCGATACGCAAGGCTTCGAATTATATAAGGTGATATAACGCTAAAACCGCGTATCTTACTCTCACTAAAGCAAAAACGCCCTGGATAACCAGAGCGTTTTTTATTTTTCTCCGTAATGACTGCCACATTGAAGAATTTCCACAACGTCCCCAGTAACCCTGAAAACAATTCTATTCTTCTTATTAATATGGACGCTATAAAAACCAGCTAAATCACCCTTAAGCGGTTCAAGCTGACCAGCACAATTATAACCGTTACGCGTAATATCCTTTAAAAGGTTATTGATTTTCTTAAGTGTCTTTTTGTCACGTTCCTGCCAAGATAAATATTCTTCCCATGCACCATCGTGCCACGTTTTAGGCAATTTATTCCACCTCAATTAATTCATGCTGCGCTATATTACGCCCATGCTTCATATCGTCCGCACGCTGTGCCAGCATTGCCATATTCTCGTCACTGTAAAACGGATCCGCGGAAATTTCAAACGGAATACGTTGCTCACGTGTAACCTTCGTTGCAAAGAGCGTAAACGCAGCCGACATACTCAAGCCCATATTTTTACAGGTGGCTTCCATTCTTTTTTTCAAAGTCTCATCAACACGGAAACTGATTACTGCCTGTGCCATACTAGCACCCCCTTTACTACTATCATTGTAGCACGTTGTTCATACAACTGCAAGCATTTATCTATAAGTGTATCAAAACAGCATCAATAAAACAAAACAGAACGCTGAAACCCGCTTGCCTACAGGTTTTTCAGCGTTCTGTTTGTTTTTGGAGGAGAAAAATATGAATTTGCTTTTTACAGCAAATAGCAGCATTGTAAAGTAAGAGTGCTAACCAATGCACCTATGGAAATTGTCTAGGTCAAAGGTCAAGGTTGCAATGCAAAATCAGGAAGGGACGACAATGCATTGGTTAGCTATCACTAACTTCACGATTATTGTACCACAGTTTTTTGCAGTTAGCAACCCCTAACCTAATATTTTTTTATAAACTTTTTGACCTGCTCCATTCCACCTGCTTTCCGTCTGCGTTTAGGCTTCCACGTCAGCAGACTCCTGCTCTGCTTCTGCCTTCTCTTCACGCTGCAGAAGCTGCATAAACTCCTCGCCGGTAATTGTTTCCTTCTCCAGCAGATATTGTGCCAGCACATCGAGCTTTTCACGGTTCTCGCTCAAAATCTCACGCGCCCTGCCATGAGCCTCCTTAATCAGCCCCAGCACAGCCGCATCAATCTTGCCCGCTGTTTCCTCACTGCATTGCAGCGAAGCATCGCCGCCCAGATAACGGTTGGCAATAACCTCTGTCGCCATCATATCAAATTCTTCAGTCATACCCAGACGCGTCACCATGCTGCGTGCCAGCTTCGTCGCCTGCTCAATATCGTTCGACGCGCCGCTCGTGATGCTGCCGAAAACAACCTCCTCAGCACTCCGTCCGCCGGTCATGTTCACTATCTTGTTGAACAGCTCCTCCTTCGTCATAAGCACGCTGTCATTGTCGCTGACCTGCATTGTATAGCCTAAAGCGCCGCTGGTGCGCGGAATAATCGTAATCTTATGTACCGGCGCACTATGCTTCTGCATAGCAGCCACCAGCGCATGACCAATTTCGTGGTAGGCGATAACCTTCTTTTCCTCTGCCGAAATAACAGCACCCTTGCGCTGATAACCAGCGATAACAGTTTCAATGGATTCCTCCAAATCCTCCTGCTCCACGATATGACGCTGCATACGCACAGCACGCAACGCGCCCTCGTTGATGATATTCGCCAGCTCTGCACCGCTCGCACCAGCCGTTGCTCTCGCCAGCGTGCCATAATCAATATTATCGGCCATCTTCACAGCACGCGCATGCACCCTCAGGATAGCCTCACGGCCCTGCAAATCCGGCAGCTCCACCGGCACACGACGGTCAAAACGACCCGGGCGCAGCAGCGCCTTATCTAGCGATTCCGGACGGTTCGTAGCAGCCAGAATAACAACGCCCTTGCTGCCGTCAAAGCCATCCATCTCGCTGAGCAGCTGGTTCAGCGTCTGCTCACGCTCGTCGTTGCCGCCAAACTGACCGTTATCGCGGCGCTTGCCGATAGCATCAATCTCATCAATGAACACGATGCACGGAGCCTTCTCCTGTGCCTGCTTGAACAAATCACGCACACGCGCAGCGCCCATGCCGACAAACATCTCGACAAACTCACTACCGCTGATGCTGAAAAACGGCACCTTCGCCTCACCGGCTACAGCACGCGCCAGCAGGGTTTTGCCTGTACCCGGAGGTCCGACGAGCAGTGCCCCCTTCGGCATATTCGCGCCGATTTCCTTGTACTTGCCCGGATTATGCAGAAAATCCACCAGCTCCATGAGCGCTTCCTTCGCCTCGTCCTGTCCGGCAACATCAGCAAAGCTTTTGCCGGTAGTCGCCTCCACATAAACCTTGGCGTTGCTCTTGCCAAAGCTCATAGCGTTGCCGCCCATGCGCTTGCCCATAAAATACATGAACAGCTGACCTAAGGCAAAGAAAATCAGAATCGGCATAATCCAGTTGGTGAAGAACGTCACAATCGGACTCTGCTCTCGCGGCACAACCTGCGTAAATTCTACCTTGCTCTTCATCAGACGGTTTGCCAGCTCAGGGTCTTCTACACGGCCGGTAACATAAATCTCTTTTTCATTATCCTTATCTACGGCTGCCAGACGCTTATCGGTAATCTCAACCTTCGACACCTTGCCTTCATCAACCATCTTGATAAAGCTGTTATAAGAAACATCCTTCACCTTCGGATTGACAAAGGTTGGCATGATAACCGTATTAATCACTAAAATAATCAGCAACGCCAGACCGTAATAATAAAACAGCGAGCGCGGCTTTTTATTGTTGTCATTATTCATGTCTTCATCTCCTCGCTAAATTTATAGTTATACATTTATTGTATACCTATATTCTACAACAAGCAAATGACAAAATTGTGATAAATCCCTTTAACATAAGAATACCTGTATACATGTCCTCTATGGGTTGAATTTATGTACGATGTTATATACAATAAACTTGTAAATATCTAAGGAGGTCAGTCCAATGACTAAAATCAACACTGTATTAGTTGCCAACCGTGGCGAAATTGCCATCCGCGTTTTTCGTGCGTGCAATGAATTAGGCATTCGCACCGTTGCTATATATTCCAAGGAAGACACCCTTTCCCTGCATCGTAACAAAGCTGATGAAGCTTATCTCGTCGGCGAAGGCAAATCCCCTACCGACGCTTATCTTGATATCGAAGACATCCTGCGCATTGCACGTGAGCATGACGTTGACGCCATTCACCCCGGCTATGGCTTCCTGTCCGAGAACAGCAACCTGGCCCGCCGCTGCGCTGAGGAAGGCATCACCTTCATCGGCCCCCGTCTGGAGCATCTGGTTATGTTCGGCGACAAGCTCAACGCCCGCAAGCAGGCTGAGCTGGCAGGCATTCCTATGATTCCCGGCTCCCAAGGCACCGTAAACTCCATGCAGGAGGTGCTGGACTTTGGTGAAAAGGCCGGCTATCCGATTATTATTAAAGCTGTCAACGGCGGCGGCGGCCGCGGCATGCGCGTTGTCCATAACGCTGAAGAGGCAGTGACTGCTTATGATATGGCCAAGAGCGAAGCGAAAAAGGCTTTTGGCAATGATGAAATCTATCTGGAAAAATATCTGCAAAACCCGAAGCATATCGAGGTACAGATTATCGGCGATACGCATGGCAACCTCATGCACCTGTTCGAGCGTGACTGCTCCGTACAGCGCCGTCATCAGAAGCTCGTAGAAATCGCTCCGGCCTTTGCTCTGCCTGTAGAGCAGCGCCAGGCTATCTGCGACGCAGCTGTAAAGCTGATGAAAAACGTTGATTATATCAGTGCCGGCACTGTAGAATTCCTTGCTACTCCCGACGGCAAATTCTACTTCATCGAGGTTAACCCGCGTATCCAAGTTGAGCATACCGTTACCGAGCAGATTACCGGTATCGATATCGTGCAAACCCAAATCAAAATTGCTGAAGGCTATGAGCTGCACGGCCCGGAAATCGGCCTGCCTGAGCAAAAGGATTTGCAAACCATGGGCCATGCTATCCAATGCCGTATTACGACCGAGGACCCGTCCAACAACTTCATGCCTGACACCGGCAAGCTCATCACCTACCGCAGCGGCGGCGGCTTCGGCATCCGTCTTGACGGCGGCAATGCCTTCACCGGCTCTGTTATCACGCCGTACTATGACTCCCTGCTCGTAAAAGCAACCACCTGGGGCCTGACTCATGAAATTGCTATCACCAAAATGCTGCGCTGCCTGAAGGAATTCCGTATCCGCGGCGTAAAAACCAATATTCAATTCTTAGAGAACGTACTGCAAAACCAGCACTTCATCAAAGGCGATTACAGCACTGACTTTGTTGATACCACGCCGGAGCTCTTCATTTTCCCGAAAACCCTCGACCGTGGCAACAAACTGCTGCATTATATTGCTGACATCACCGTCAACGGCTATTCCAACGTCGGCGTACAGCCGAAGCCTGACTTCGCGCCGCTGAACATGCCGAAGCCGTACAATGGCATCCTTGCCCTGGGCGCTAAGCATATTCTCGACACCCGTGGTGCTGAAGGCCTGTCTGACTGGGTTATGTCGCAGCAGGAGGTTCTGCTGACCGACACCACCTTCCGTGATGCTCATCAATCCCTGTTTGCAACCCGTCTGCGTACTGCCGACATGCTGCGTGTTATGCGTGACACCGCAGGCAAGCTGCCCGGACTCTTCTCCTTCGAATGCTGGGGCGGTGCAACCTTCGACGTTGCCTATCGCTTCCTCGACGAAAGCCCGTGGCAGAGACTGGCACAGTTCCGCGAAGCAGCTCCGAACATTCTCTTCCAGATGCTGCTGCGTGGTGCGAACGCTGTTGGCTACACCAGCTATCCTGACAATGTTGTTAAGCAGTTCATCAAGCTGGCGGCTAAGAACGGCATCGACGTTTTCCGTATCTTTGACAGCCTGAACGGCCTTGACAATATGCGTCTTTCTATCGACACTGTCCGTGAATCCGGCAAGGTTGCTGAAGCAGCTCTGTGCTACACCGGCGATATTCTTGACCCGACTCGCGATAAATACGACCTCAAATACTATGTAAACATGGCGAAGGAGCTGGAAAAAGCCGGCGCCAACATTATCGCCATCAAGGATATGGCCGGCCTGCTGAAGCCGGAGGCTGCATACCGCCTCGTAAGCAGCCTGAAATCCACCGTCGGCGTACCTATCCACCTGCATACGCATGAAGGCAGCGGCAATGCTATCTACACCTATGCACGTGCTATCGACGCAGGCGTAGATATCGTCGACACCGCTATGAGCTCCATGAGCAGCGGCACCTCCCAGCCGAGCGGCAGCAGCCTCTACTATGCACTGAGCGGACATCCGCGTCAGCCGCGTCTCGATGTTGATGCTATGAACGAGCTGTCCCGTTATTGGGAAACTGTCCGTCCGTACTACAAGGCAGCCGACAGAACCGAAAACTTCCCCAACCCCGAGGTTTACGTACACGAAATGCCCGGCGGCCAATACACCAACCTCAAGCAGCAGGCTCAGGCTCTTGGACTGATTCACCGCTGGGAAGAAATCAAGGATATGTATCACCGCGTATCCATGATGTTCGGCGATTTGATTAAGGTTACTCCGTCCTCCAAGATTGTTGGCGATATGGCACTGTTCATGGTGCAGAACGACCTCTCCGAGGAAGACGTTTATGCTAAGGGTGACGTGCTGGACTTCCCGGCATCTGTCGTAGAATTCTTCGAAGGCCGCATCGGTACTCCGTACCAGGGCTTCCCTGAAAAGCTGCAGCAAATCGTACTCAAAGGACGCAAGGCAATCAGCGAGCGTCCGGGCGCAGTGCTGCCGCCTGTTGATTTCGAGGATATCCGTGCTAAGCTCAAGGAGCTTGAAGCACCGACCACTGACGAGGCTGTCAGCGCATACTGCCTCTATCCGAAGGTATTCACCGATTGGGTAAACCGCTACAACGAATTTGGCGATGTATCCGTTCTCGACACGCCGACATTCTTCTTCGGCATGACTCCGGGCGAAGTTATCAAGGTTGAAATCGAGCAGGGCAAGG
>JAIHZV010000098.1 GCA_022718015.1 Phascolarctobacterium sp.
GTAATGATGTCACGCACAGCCGCCCCCGCAGGCGAAGTCACGATGCCGATAGTGCGCGGGTTCACAGGCAGCGCCTGCTTACGCTCCGCAGCAAAAAGCCCGGCCTGCTCCAGCTTACGCTTAAGCTGCTCGTAAGCCTGCATCAAATCGCCCTTGCCCTGCTGCAGCAGCATATCCGTATAAAGCTGGTACACGCCGTCACGCTCATACACAGCAATGCGGCCTACAGCGATGACTGTCTCGCCATTCTTCGGCTCAAAGCGCAGACCAAAAGCACGGCTCTTGAACATCACGCACTTCATAGCGCCGCCTGCATCCTTGAGCGTAAAATAGCAATGACCTGACGGATAACGCTTGAAGTTGGAAATCTCGCCTACGACCTGAATATTACGCAGGACAGGGTCATCATCTATAAGCTCTTTGATGAAATTATTTACTTGACTAACAGAATAAATATTTTCAGCCATTTTTCTTCTTATTTAATCTCCATGCCAAGGCTGCACAGCCTGAAGCATTATCACAGCTAAAACGTCCCTCCGGCACCCACAGGCGCACATGGCGCTTTGCCAATTTTTCCTGCACATGCTGACGTATAAGCTTGTTCGAGCCTACGCCGCCGACGAGCAGCACGTCATGTACCTTATACGCTGCTGCGCCATTGCGCAGCATACGCGCGAAGGTTTCTCCCAACGTATATTCCACGCCTAAAGCTAAGGCCGCAGGCTCAGCCCCAGCCTCCAGCTTACGCAAGGCCGCTGTCGCCGGTCCAGAAAGACTTACGTCCAGCTTACGCACAGACACAGGCAGCTCAACAGGCTCCGCTGCAGCCTCTGCCAGCTTTTCCAAAGCAGGTCCGGTCGGGAACTGCAGTCCCAGCGCCACGCCTACGCGGTCGACAAACTGTCCGGCGTGCAAATCCATACTGCCGCCAACCTGCGTCAGCTGATAACGGCCATTCTCCTGCCTTTCACAAAGCAGAAGATCCGTCGTGCCACCGCTGGCGTGCAGCATCAGAAAGCGTTCCACCCAAGGACCTTGTGCCGACCACAGGCCAGCCTCCATATGGTTCTCCTGATGCGAAATAACCTCCAGCTTAGCGCAGGTAATAGCTGCCAAGCTGCGAGCCACACTCATGCCTGCGAGAAAAGCGGGCATATAGGAGTTTTCCAGCGGACGCGGAAAACCGCTGACGCCAATCGCTGCCAGCTGGTAATCCTTGCCTACGAGCACCTCTTCGACTAGACGCGGCAGATTGCGCGTATGCTGAAAGACCATCTCCGACTGCTGCAGGCCGCAGCGTCCGGGCTTCACGCTGAGAATCTGGCGTGCTTCGCCCAAAAGAGAGCCGTCCTCGCATACCGCTGCCACCGAGGTCGTATAGCAGCTCGTATCTATACCTAGATAAATCTGCTGGCTCATTTTCTAACCAGCTTACCTAAAATACCATTAACAAAGCGCGGAGATTCGTCCGTGCCATAGCTTTTGGCAATTTCTACAGCTTCATTGATAGCAATGCCCGCTGCAACCTTCGGCTCTGCATGCAGAATCTCGAAGGCAGCGATACGCAGAATGTTTCTATCGGTTGCCGGCATACGCTCAACAGACCAGTTCGTTGCAAACTGTCCCAGCTCGCCATCAACAGCATCCTTAGCGCCCAGCACGCCGTTTACCAGCAGCAGCGCATATTCCTCAACATAGTTGAATTTTTTCTGCTCCGCAGTTTCGCGGGTACGCAGAGCGGAAAGCTTTGTGGTTTCACCAAGTCTGGTCATTTCCTCAGCATCAGCCTCGCTTACGCGATGTACCTTGATGTCCTCATGCTCAGCCATCGCTGCAGCCACAGCAGTTTTGCCGTCCACACCAGTAAAATCTATTTGGAATAAAGCTTGTAAAGCAACCTCTCTTGCAAGTCTACGAATCATTTTTGTACTCTCCTTATATTATATTATTTAGGTTCAACGGTGATAGCCGGGCGGCAGCAATCTGTCCAACCACTCCAGCAAATCCTCTTTCTTATCCAGCTTGTTGCCGATAAAAAAGCCTAATCCTATACATAGCATTAAAAATAAAGCTTGAAAAAAACCAAGCAGTAAAACAACAGCGCCTATAAACAGTCCGAAAACCGAACACAGCAGACGACCACGATAATTGTTCCAGATATCGTTGATAATATCATTCCACATAGCTTCTGCCTCCTATTCTTCCTTAGCCTTAATCTGTTTGAAGAACAGTTCTATATCCTTGACCTCGATCCCAGTAACCTTCTTGATGCTCTCGCGTACATTCGTCTTGATTTCCTCAGAGGTTTCGGGAATGTTGATACCGGGCTCAATAGAGGAATTGATGCGCACGTTAATGCACTCCTCCTCCAGCTTTACGATAACCTTTACATTATGGATACCATAAATTTCCTGCGCCAGCACAGCAATATAATCCTCCAGAGCACCCTTGCCCACGAGGACCTTGCCCTTGTTCGTATCGCTGAGCTTCAGCGAGCTTACGCCAGTCAGTCCCAAGCCGGTAATCAGCAGGCGCACGCTCACAAGCAGCATAATCACGCCGCCCACAGCAAACACCCAGCTGCCCGAAATGTGGCTGATAAACAGCTTCATGCGTGACTCGGAAAAAACGCCAAGACTGCACAGCACCGTCAGCACAGACGCAATTGCCATCAAAATTGTATACAAGGTCAGAATTATTCTATCCGCTATACCCATAGCTTAATCCTCCTCAAAAAAACGCTTATGCTTTTCGTCCATCTCTTCCTCGTCCGGAAGCTTGAAGCCGTCGTCATCACGCAGATTTGCCAGCTGCTGCTCGAAGGAATTTTCCTCCGTTGCCTCAGCACTCTTTTGCTGCGCCTGCAGAATCTCAGCCATATCCTCGTCTGAAGAAGCCGCCTTCTCCAGCTCCGTCTGCGGACGCTTAGCCACACCCTCAACATTGACATCCACGAACTGCACCTCATAGCCAGTCATCGCTTCAATCGCATCCTTGACCTTCTCCTGTACCTCTAGAGCAATCTCTGGTATGCAGGCACCATATTCTACATTGATATACACGCTGGCGTTGACCAGCTTGCCCTCAAACTTCAAGCGAACGCCCTTCGATGCATTCTCCTTGCCCAAGAAGCGGTTTATACCATCCGTCAAGCCGCCGCTCATGCTCACCACGCCGGGAACCTCCTGCGCAGCCAAGCTTGCTACGATACAGATAACCTCGTCGGCAATGCGAATGTCGCCATATTCGTCGAGATTTTCATTTTCTGTATTCTCCTGTGCAGCCGCTTGCTCCTTTTCCTTCAAAGCGTCCTTCAGCTGCTTTTTTTCTTCCATAACAGGCACCTCCTGTTCATTTTCTTTTTATGCAATCAAAGAAAAACAGTTATCCATTTTTATCTTCTTATTATACCACATTTATGCAATATTTTATACATCGCTATGCAAATTATGCATAAAAAAACTGCCCTCATACACGAGGGCAGGGAGAAAAGATGAACATGATGGAAAAATAATTTTTTTGCGCTCGCAATAGCATTCCACTATTATAACATCAAAGCAATTAACTACACATTTCACAGCTATCTCACATCATTTTGCTTGTACTTTACTGTAAAAAATGCTATTATAAAAGCGAAGGAGGTAGTTACTATGGCACAAATTAGTTTAAGAATTGATGATGACGTAAAGCAAAGCGCAGAACAAACCTTTAAAGCCATCGGCATCAGCACCTCTACGGCAATTACCATTTTTTTAAAGGCTGTTGCACGAGAAAATCGTATTCCCTTTGAGCTTAAAGGCGATCCTTTTTATAGCCCAGCTAACATAAGCCGCTTAGAAAAGGCAATCGCTGACATCAAAGCTGGACACAAGCTTTCTGAACATGAGTTGATAGAGGAGTAGATAAATGCCGAAAATCTGGTATGATGACGCATGGGAAGATTACACTTATTGGCAGCAGAAAGATAAAAAAATGCTCAAAAAAATAAATAATCTTCTCAAAGATATCTCTCGCAATGGCTATAACTGTACTGGCAAGCCTGAACCATTAAAGGGTAATCTATCAGGCTTTTGGAGTGTTCATATTGATGACAAAAATAGGATAGTTTTTCAAATTGATAATGACAACATTATTATAGCTCAATGTGGCAGCCACTATCGAGATAAGTAAAAAAGAAGCATAAGACTAGAGTAAAATTCTAGTTTTATGCTTCTTTATTTTTATTACGTCTCACCAATGTATCAAGGTGAAGGCTCTCCTCATATCAACCAAACCGGTACATACCAATTCTTTTCATCAAGCGGTAGCAGATAATCATTCAAGAAAAAAGTCTCTTGCGCTCCCCTATCACAGAATCCACCACAGATATACTGCATAGCAGCCCAGCATCAGCAGGCCGCCCCAACGAGCCAGGCGCTGCGTGCGCAGCACGCACAGCCACAGCAGTAAAGCAGCACCGATAGCCACGCAGGTATCAAAATTAAAGGCTGCTGCAAAAGGAATGTCGATAATCAATGCCGAAAGGCCAACGACGAATAAAATGTTGAAGATGTTGCTGCCGACGATGTTGCCAATCGCAATATCAGCGTTACCGCGGCGTGCTGCTGCTACCGAGGTGAACAGCTCTGGCAGCGACGTACCCAACGCCACAATCGTCAAGCCAATGAAGCGTTCGCTCAAACCAGCGTACTTCGCAATCTCCGTCGCCGCGCCAACCGTAACATTACTACCCAAAATAATCAGCGCCAAACCACCGACTGCACCCACAAGGCAGCGGCTCACCGGCAAGCCAGCCTCCTGCAGCTCATCGTCTACATTATTTTTCATCGCCATCTTATACAAGTAGAACAGATAAACTAAAAATGCTGCTGCCAGCACCAAGCCATCAGCCAGGCTGATGCTTCCATCCCTGCCCTGCGCAAAAAGCAGCACGGTAATCGCAATCATAAACGGCATTTCCACACGCACAGTAGAACTAGCCACTGCCAGCGGAGTAATCGCCGCCGCCATACCCAGGATAACGAGAATATTTAAGATATTACTGCCGACGATATTGCCAATCGTAATATCTGCACTGCCCTTCATCGCTGCCGCGATGCTCACCGCCGCCTCCGGCGCGCTCGTACCCATCGCTACAATCGTCAGGCCTACGACGAGCTGCGGTATGCCGAAGCGTGTCGCCAGCGCTGCCGCGCCTTCTACAAACCAGTCTGCACCTTTGCCCAGCATCACAAAGCCTAAAGCTAATAATAAAAATTGTAATAAAATCTCCATAAGTTTCCTCCTTGCCCTGCAGCCGCCTGCTCAACAAAAAAAGCGAGAGCTTTGCTGCAAACATAATAATTCACAACAAAGTCTCGCTACTTACTCACAAAGCCGGACTGCCCATAGCAATCGTATTGACGACAGAGTGAACACGCAAATACGTGCCAGCTACTCCCTTTATATGCCTAGAGTTTACT
>JAIHZV010000099.1 GCA_022718015.1 Phascolarctobacterium sp.
GGGTTCAGCTTTGCTTCCATAGCGAAGTTGGAATTGATAACAGACAGGTCGGTATCATCCATAGAACGCGGCAGCAGGGCAGCTTCAATCTCAACGATTTGCAGCTTCTTATCATTTTTTGTAATGTCGCCCACGGTCGCCTTAACGCCAACGCCATCCTTCAATTTCAGCAGCTTAGCGCTTTCCAGCAGCGCCAGTGCACGACCGCCGTTAGACGGGTCGTTCGGAATAGCGATTTTCGCACCATTCGGAATGTCTTGCAGGTTTTTGATTGTCTTGGAATAAATGCCCATCGGTTCGATATGTACCTTGCCTGCGGAAACAAGAGCCAGCTTACGCTCGCTTACGAAGGTATCCAGATACGGCTCATGCTGGAAGAAGTTGGCATCCAGCTCCTTATCATTGAGCGCCAGATTCGGCTTTACATAATCGCTGAATTCGATGATTTGCAGGTCCACGCCCTCTTTAGCCAGCGCAGGCTTGATATCATTAAGGATTTCAGCGTGCGGTACAGCAGTTGCACCAACCTTCAGCGTCACCTTTTTATCTCCGGACGCTGCCTTTTTGTCATCGCCGCCACAGCCGGCAGCGACTACTGCCAAGCTCACGAGAGCCAGCAGAGCTACTAATAATTTTTTCATTTTGTACACCCCTCTTTTTTCTTTAACACAACTCATGCCAGAGCATCTTCACAAGAAAAAAACTCCTTCCGAGGAAAGAGCTTGCCTTCCTCTCATCTTTCAAGATTATTCTTGCAGGATTTAGCACCATAACAGAAGTCTGGTTGCCGGGTATCATTGGGCCTGTTCCCTCCACCACTCTTGATAAGAGCGTGTTTTAAGTTGCCACTAATGATATAGTACAATACATTTTTTGTCAACAAGAAATTATAAAAAAACCGAGGCAGTATAAAACCGCCTCGATTATGTAAACAATGTTACTCTTTACTATATTTCGCGATACCTTCTTTATAGAAGTCATTGCCTTCGCTGTCAATGCAGACAATTGCCGGGAAATCCTCAACCTCATATTTACGGATAGCCTCCGGACCAAGGTCTTCATAAGCAATCATTGTCTCGCTCTTGATGGACTTAGCAATAACTGCTGCAGCACCGCCGACAGCAACGAAATAAACTGCGCCGTGCTTTTTGCAGGCATCAATAACCTCTTGGCTGCGCAGGCCCTTGCCAATCATGCCGCGCATACCCTGCTCAATCATCGTCGGCGTGTACTTGTCCATGCGGCCGCTCGTGGTCGGGCCGGCACTGCCGACAACCTCGCCCGGTTTAGCCGGAGTCGGGCCAACGTAGTAGATAACATTGTTAGTCAAATCCAGCGGCAGCTTTTCGCCACGCTGCAAAGCTTCATAAAGGCGCTTATGTGCAGCGTCACGCGCCGTATAAATCGAGCCGCTGATGCGCACTACGTCGCCAGCATGCAGGTCTTTAATCGTTTCCGCAGACAGCGGAGCGTTGATATATTTGATTACTGCTTCACTCATGTTATGGTTCATCCCTTCTATACAAATTACTGTTAGTAATATCTGTCCTCTGCCTTAGCCATTATAGTTGGTCTATCAGATAGTAGCCTCAGCCTTACGTGCCTGATGACAGTTCAGGTTAACAGCGCACGGCATACCGCCGATATGCGTATGCGTAAACTCTACATTAACAGCCAGCGCCGTAGTGGTGCCGCCAAGACCGGAGGGACCAACGCCAGTCTTGTTGACAAGCTCCAGCAGCTCGTCCTCAAGCTTAGCATAGCGCTCATCCTTGTTATGGTCGCCAATATCGCGAGTCAGCGCATATTTTGCGAGGATAGCAGCACGCTCCATGTTGCCGCCAATGCCTACGCCAACGGTAATCGGCGGGCAGGGGTTCGGGCCTGCAGCACGAACGGTATCAACAACAAACTTTTTGATGCCTTCTACACCGTCAGCAGGCTTGAGCATTTTCAAAGCACCCATGTTCTCGCTGCCGCAGCCCTTCGGGCAGAGAATGATATGTACCTTGTCGCCAGGAACAATCTTGGTATGAATAATAGCAGGAGTATTGTCGCCGGAATTCTTGCGTTCGAAAACCGGGTCACCTACAGAGGATTTACGCAGATAGCCTTCGGTATAGCCTTTAGCTACGCCGGCATGCACTGCCTCGTACAAATCACCGCCAACGAAGTGTACCTCCTGGCCAATCTCCAGGAAAACAACAGCCAGACCAGTATCCTGGCACAGAGGCACAGCCTTATCCTTTGCCAGCTCAAAATTTTCTACCAGCGTAGTCAAAATCTCGCGGCCAAGAGGAGATTCCTCAGTATTGATGGCGTTTTTGATTTTGTCCATCATCTGCTGCGGCAGATAATAGCAGGCATCCATACATAATTTGGCAATAACATCAGTAACCTTGCTTACTTCAATATCTCTCATATTAATCCTCCTAAATCAGTGCAGGTTTATCTCCCAACACGTTTGGCAGTATTAGCTCTTACAACCTCAGGGTCAACAATCTTGCGTGCCAGACCGCTTTCGATAGCAACGCGGGCAACAGCCTCAGCAACAGCCGGAGCTACACGCGGGTCAAAAGCATCAGGAACAACATAATCCTCACGCAGGTCCTTTTCGTCAATCAAATCAGCAATAGCGAAAACAGCAGCAACCTTCATCTCTTCAGTGATAGCACGCGCACGCACGTCGATAGCACCGCGGAATACGCCCGGGAATACGGTTACGTTGTTAACCTGGTTCGGACGGTCGCTGCGGCCAGTGCCGGCAACAGCAACACCGGCAGCCTTAGCCTCATCATAGCTGGTTTCCGGCACAGGATTAGCCAGCGCAAAAACGATGGACTTTTCAGCCATGCTCTGCATAATTTCTTTAGTAAATACGTTCGGCGCAGATGCACCAATCAGAACGTCTGCACCCTTAGCAACGTCGGCTAGAGTACCCTGAACACGCTCCTTGTTCGTCACAGTCGCCAGATAGCTCTGCACGCTGTCGAGCTTTGCATCAATGCCTTCATAGAGAGCGCCGAAGCGGTCAACCATGATAACATTCTTCGCGCCCATGTTTACGAGCAGGCGGCCAATCGCACTGCCTGCAGCGCCGCAGCCATTGACAACAAATTTTGCTGTAGCAATTTTTTTCTTTACAAAGCGCAGAGCGCCGAGCACAGCAGACAGGCAGGCAATAGCTGTACCATGCTGGTCATCGTGGAATACAGGAATATCAGCGATTTCCTTAAGTCTGTTTTCAATCTCATAGCATTTCGGAGAAGAGATATCCTCCAGATTGATGCCTGCATAGTTAGGCTCCAGAATTTTTACCGTGCGGATAAATTCGTCCGCATCCTTAGTGCCCAGGCATACAGGCACAGCGTCAACATCGCCGAAGGTTTTGAACAGAGCGGCCTTGCCCTCCATAACAGGCATAGCTGCCTCCGGACCGATGTCGCCCAGACCAAGTACGCGCGTACCGTCGCTGATAATTGCTACCATGTTGCCACGGCAGGTATATTCAAAGGATAAATCCTTATTCTCTTTAATATCTTTGCAGGGTTCAGCTACGCCCGGGGTGTAGGCTACAGCCAAGTCATGACGGGTCGCAATAGGAACCTTAGTTGCAACAGCAATTTTGCCGTTATTTTCTAAATGCATTTTAATAGCTTCTTCACGCAGAGTCATTGTCATAAAAAATTCTCCCTCCAGAGTTTTTAATAGTATACACTTATTGTATATTAAACTACCCTATTTTGCAAGAACAATTTCGTATATTCTACGTTATTTCCAACTTGTTTCAGAAGATTTTTTCATGATTAACACATTTAGCGTGCTTCTGCCAGTAAATCAGGCAGATTATAAAGCAGAAGCTGCTCGTCCCGCGCAGCTTCGCTGCGCAGCTCCTCGCTGAACTCAGCGCGCGACAGCAGCGCGTAATAGAATTCGCCATAGTCAGCAAACAAATCGCTCTTGGCACGCAGCTCTGCCAATGCCTCCACGTCGCTCTTTTCCTGCTCCCACAGGCAGGACGCCAGCAGTACCCTGCTGCCCTCGTCCGTAAAAACGAGGTCAACGCTCTGCTGCTGGCGGAGGCGCGGGTTCATGCCCCACCACGTGCCGTACTGCACAGGCACGAGGGGCAGGCGTCCCCGACACGCCTCATGACGCAGAAACTGCTGGCAAATATCACGGAACGGCCCCTGCTGCATATACGCATCCAGACCACGCGCCACCTGCTGCACAGCCTGCTCGCTCTGTCCCAGCGTAATCACACCCTGCAGCGTGAAAACAAAGTGATACCAAAAATAATAATGGTTGTCCTTGATAACATACTGCGTCTTTTTGCTGCGGCGTGCATCCTCACCGACAGGGCAGATGCGCTCCAAAAGATGCAGGCTGCACAGCGTGCGCAAGTAGCAGTTCAGCGTATTCGGCGCCACCTCGAGCGTCGCCGCAATCTCGTTCATGCGCGTCACGCCCTGCGCCACCGTCAGCATAATCGAATTATACAGCGTCAGCTCGCGCAGCTCCTGCTTGAGCAAAAGCAGCGTCGCGTTATAGAAAAAGCCGCTCGGACGCAGATACAGCTGCTCCAGATTCTCCAGCAGCGTCAGCCTGCTGTCCACCAGCGCCAGATACTGCGGCGCACCGCCCAAGCAGGCGTACAGCACCAGCTTTTCCTCATCGCTAAAGCCGTCAAGCAGCTGCGCGGCCTCATAATAAGGCAGCGGCCCCAGCGCCACGACAGCCCCCAACAGGCCTGCCAGCGGACTTTTCGCGCTCATCAGGCCGCCCTCCATAAAGCTGAACTGACTGCTGCTGATAACCACCATAATACGCTGTGCGCCCTCTGTCTGCGCCAGCGTGCGCAGCGCCGCGCACACTGCAGTATGCGCCAAATGATAAAATTCATCGAGCACAAGCACAAAGCGCTGCTCCTCATTGTGCTGCGCGAGCAGCGTAAAGGCCTCCTCCCAGCTCGTCGCTGCTGCCGCCTGCGGCAGCAGTGCGGCAAGCTGCTGCGTAAAGCTACGCACGTTGAGCACATCGCCAGCCTCCAGCGCCGTAAAATGCAGGCCATTTTTGTCACGCAAGAACTCCTGCAGCAGCGCCGTCTTGCCCATGCCGCTGCGTCCATAGACAGCGGCCAGCGCAAAGCCAGGCTTGCTATACAGCTCCTCCAGCGTGCGTAAATCCTTCTCTCTGCCTACAAGCATAAAACCCTCCTTTCCAGCAAAATACATCCATAAATTTTCGTCAAAAGCTTTTTATTTAATCGTATCGCGATTATTATTATCACGTTACGATTAAATTATAATACGCTTTACGATAAAAAGCAAGAGAAAAAGAGCCGCCGCTCTCGCGACAGCTCACAAAAAACTACTTCTTTCCACCCTTATAAAACCACTTTTTATAGATGAAGAAAATCAAACCTACGGCGA
>JAIHZV010000100.1 GCA_022718015.1 Phascolarctobacterium sp.
TTCATATACATAGGGACACATATCATCCAGAGACTGGGAAATACCAGACATCTCTTTAACAAAAAGTGCATCGCCCGGGATTAGACTTCCGTCTGCACGCCGGTCATTTCCACTCATTGCAGCTTTGTAATAAGCCGGATTTTTTCCTGCCTGTGCCAGTTTTTTTACGATCAGTCCGGCGATGAAGGTTTTGCCGATATCTGTACCGATTGCTGTAATAAAAAGACCTTTACTCATAATTTTCACCTTCATAATTTATTTTTGGTTAACTGAAGAATTGATATGGTTAACTTGATATAGCTTAAGTATACGCTGTGCAAAGGCAACTGTCAACCTACTAAAATAGTATGGTTAACCAAGCGCTTTGGCAGCAAAAAAACGGCTGACTGCTATATTTTGTGGGTTATAGCTGTCAGCCGTTGCTTATTTTGTGGTTAACGATGAATTACCTTAGTATAAAGGAAAAATTATTTTTTTGCAGCTGCGTTTTTACGGATAATAACATATTTTGCTTGCCAACTGGCGCTTTATATGCTATTATAAGTGCGGTAAAATTCACTGGTGCACAGTAGCATGATGAGTGAGCTGGAGCAGCAAGCAGTGAGGTTTACCAGAAATTTATAAGTCAATAATCGCTTGGATCTATAAGACCGGGACGAAGACGCAAAAAAGTAGGCTATTTTATGCGCATTCTGACCGGAATGCGCTTTTTATATGCATGAAGCCTTTTGCAGCATTCCGCAGCCTTAGCTTTGCACAGAGTCTCTAGTGGTCAGAAAGGGAGGGCAATTATGAAGGTTGGTATTATTGGCGGCGGCCGCGTAGGCAGCTGCTTTGCCGCCTATCTGCGTGATGCAGGTGTTTTGGCTGGTATAACTGCTTCGACAGAGCAGCACAGCCTGCGGCTGGCGCAGGAGTTCGGCGTGCCGCCGATGGATAACGCCGGGCTGTGGCAGGCAGCAGATGTGCTGCTGTTGACTGTGCCGGATCGTTTAATAGGCACAGCAGCGCAGGAGCTGGCGCAGAGCGTTGCGCCGGCAGAAAAGATAGTGCTGCATGTGAGCGGCAGTCTGGGATTGGAGCCGTTGGCTCCGCTGCAGGCTGTGGACGCACACGTGGGCAGCCTGCATCCGCTGCAAAGCTTTGCCGGAGGCAAAACGCAGCTGAACGGCGTGTATATGGCGCTGGACGGCGACAGTGAGGCGCAGGACGCAGCCAGGGAGCTGGTGCAGCTTTTTGGCGGCAAGGCGTTCAGCGTACCTGCTGCTGAGCGTGCTGCCTATCATGCAGCGGCGTGCATCTGCTCCAATTATGCTGTAGCCGTAGAGGCTATGGCGGCGCAGCTGATGTCACGCTGGACGGGAAGCGGCGCGGCAGCCTGGGAGGCACTGCTGCCCTTGTTCAAGGGCACGGCAGCAAATCTGCAGGCAGCACAAAATCCTGCATCGGTTTTGACCGGACCTATCGCCCGTGGTGATGTCAGCACGGTAGCGAAGCATTTGGCAGCTCTGCCGGAAGCAATCTTGCCTAATTATTGCTCTTTAGGCTTGGCGACGACCTCGCTGGCTTTGGCTAATGGCACTATTGACGAGAATACAGCTGATGAGCTGAGAAAATTGCTTGGAGGAAATTATGGCTAACAAACAAGTAACAGTCGCAACGATTAAAGAAATGAAACAGAAGGGCGAACCTATCACGATGATAACCGCTTACGACGTAGCAATGTCCCGCAATGTGAATGAAGCAGGCGTGGATATGATTCTTGTCGGCGATTCCCTGGGTAACGTAATCTTAGGTTATAATTCCACTGTTCCTGTAACAATGGATGAAATGATTCATCATACTAAGGCTGTTATGCGTGGCAACAGCACTGCTTTGGTGGTTGGCGATATGCCCTTCATGAGCTATCAGGCAAGCATCGTTGACGGCATGTATAATGCTGCACGCTTCCTGAAGGAAACCGGCTGCACGGCGGTGAAGCTTGAGGGCGGCTCTGAGGTAGTACCTCTCGTAGAGCGTCTGGTGCAGGCAGGCATTCCTGTATGCGCTCATATCGGTCTGACTCCGCAATCTGTAAACCAGCTGGGCGGCTTTAAGGTACAGGGCAAGGATATTGCTGCTGCACAGAAGATGATTGATGATGCCAAGGCTTTGGAGGCTGCTGGTGCGTTTGCCTGTGTGCTGGAATGCGTTCCTGCTGCGCTGGCTGCCAAGGTAACGAGCGAGCTGACCACGATGGCGACGATTGGTATCGGCGCCGGCAACGGCTGTGACGGCCAGGTGCTCGTGTGCAACGACCTGCTGGGTGTTTCTACTGGCTTCTGCCCGAAATTTGTTAAGAAGTATGCTAACCTGCATGACACTACTGTAGACGCAGTCAAGAGCTATATTGCTGATGTTAAGGCAAGAAACTTCCCTGCACCGGAGCATACATTTAAAATTGATGACGCTGTTTTAGAAAAATTATATTGATAAGCTTAAATATAAAGTGAGGTAATTCAAAATGAAATTAGTACATACAGTTGCAGAGCTGCGCGAAGAGGTTGCCGCAGCTAAAGCTCAGGGCCTGACCATTGGCCTGGTGCCGACTATGGGCGCTTTGCATGAAGGCCATGCATCCCTGATTAAAGCAGCTAACATGGAAAATGACTTTGTTGTTGTCAGCGTTTTCGTAAACCCGACTCAGTTCGGCCCGAACGAAGACCTGGACGCTTATCCGCGTACTCTGGAGGCTGACTGCAAGCTGGCAGAAAGCATGGGCGCTAACGTGGTATTTGCTCCGGCTCCGAAGGAAATGTATCCGAGCGAGGATGCAACCTGGGTAGAGGTAACCGGCGAAATTACGAAGGTACTGTGTGGCCGCACCCGTCCTATTCACTTCCGCGGTGTAACCACCGTTGTTACCAAGCTGTTCAACCTGGCTCAGCCGGACCGTGCTTACTTCGGTCAGAAGGACGCACAGCAGGTTGAGGTTCTGAAACGCATGGTAAAAGACCTGTTCTTCAACATCCAGCTGCGCATTATGCCGATTGTCCGCGAGGCTGACGGTCTGGCAAAAAGCTCCCGCAACACCTATCTGAGCGAAGCAGAGCACAAGGCAGCACTGGTACTGAGCCGTAGCCTGAAGGCTGCTAAGGAGCAGTACGAGGCTGGCGAGCGTGACGCAGCAAAAATCACCGCTGCTGTAACCGCTTCTATTAAAGAAGAGCCGATGGCTGATATTGATTATGTAGAAATTTATGCGTTGCCGGAACTGAAGCCTGTAGCAGCACCGATGGCAGGCAGCAACCTGCTGGCTGTAGCAGTAAAATTCGGCACCACCCGTCTGATTGATAACGTAGTTTTGGAGGAAAAATAATATGCTTTATACAATGCATCATGGCAAAATTCATCGCGCAACTGTAACCCAGGCTAACCTGGAATATATGGGCAGCATCACTATCGACAGCGAGCTGCTGGAGCTGTCCGGTATCCTGCCGGGCGAGCGCGTACAAATCGTAGACAACAACAACGGTAACCGTCTGGAAACCTATGTTATCGCTGGTGAGCGTGGCAGCGGCGTAATCTGCCTGAACGGTGCAGCAGCACGCAAGGTTTTGGTTGGCGATACTGTTATCATCATCGCTTACAGCCTCATGACTGAGGAAGAAGCAAAGACCTATGTACCGAAGGTTGTTATGGTTGACGAAAACAACCATCCGATCAATGTTCGCGGTACGGAAAAGGAAGCAGAAATCGGTTGATTTTAGCTTGCATTATAAGAGCACGCTGTGGTTTGCGCGAAAGCGCAGGCTGCGGCGTGCTTTTGTGCTTTTTACGCTGTTGTTCGGCTAAAACGTAGGCTTGATTATGGTTTAGCCGAAAAATTAGCTTTCTTTTGGCTGCTTGTTGATGTTCGCATAATATTTTGCTACAATTAGGGTGACGGATAAGAATTTATTAGTGAAGGTAAAACAACGCTGTGTAAAGCGTGAGGAGCTTATTAATGGATATTTTAGTGATAGCCTGTGGCGGAGCTATTGGTGCAGTCTGCCGTTACCTGGTGGGGAATATAGTGAGCAGGCTGCTGATGAGCGGACTGCCTTGGGGCACGTTTAGCATCAATATCAGCGGCTCGTTTGCCATGGGTGTTTTGATGACGATAATAGTGGAAAGAGAGCTTTTGCCTGCGGCTTGGCGGCTGTTTTTATGCGTGGGGCTTTTGGGCGGCTTTACGACGTTTTCGTCCTTTGGCTATGAGGCCTTGATGCTGCTTATGGAAGGCAGGCTGGCGGCTGCGCTGGGGTATGCCGGCGGCAGTGTTGTTCTTGGCGTGCTGGCAGCAGGCTTAGGCGTGTTGTGCGCACGTAGCTTTTAAATTGAAGCAAAGAGGAAAGCAAGGTTACGTAGTTTTTTAGTAAGGCAAAGGAGTGACTTTTATGCTGCCGAAGAAAATTTCTGATGAAGAATGTCGCGATAATGCTGAGAAAAATTCAGCGGATTATAACGAAGAGGCCTTTTTGCATAAGGCTATGAGGTTTGCCGGAGTTATCGGCAGAGAAGCCTTGATTAAGGCATTTCAGCTTTATTATGTTTTGCAAAAGCCGGAGCTGCCGGCTAAGGTAAAGACGATTATTATGGGCGCCTTGGCTTATCTGGTGCTGCCTGTGGATGTTGTTCCCGACCTGCTGCCTGTTGTCGGCTATACGGACGATGTGGCTGTGCTGGCTTATGCTTTGCTGCAGGCGCTGCCTTATATAGATGATGAGGTGAACGCTAAGGCGGAGCAGATGGTGCAGAAAATTTTTGGCGAGAAAAAATAGTTATAAATAAGACGACGCGCAGCGAAAGTTGCGCGTTTTTCTTTATTTATCCAGCTTATTGTGATAAAATTATTATATTATGGGTTTCTATGGAGGCGAGGCTGTGACAATGGAGCAAAAAATTAACGATAAATACGGAACTCTTTATCTATGCGCTACGCCCATAGGTAATCTTGAGGATATGACGCCGCGTGCACTGCGGATGCTGCAGGAGGCAGACCTCATTGCAGCAGAGGATACCCGTCATACCCTGCAGCTATTAAATCATTTTGATATTAAGGGACGCCTTGTGCGTTATGATGAGCACAGCAAGGAAAAGCAGGGTGCTTATCTTTTAGAGCAGCTTTTGGAGGGCAAGAGCATTGCCCTTGTGAGCGATGCAGGCTTTCCGGGCATAGCCGACCCGGGCGAGGCGCTGGCGCATGATGCGATAGCGCAGGGCGTGCGCGTCGTACCTGTGCCGGGAGCGAATGCAGCGCTGTGTGCGCTGATTGCCAGCGGTCTGCCGACGTATCCGTTCTTCTTTGGCGGCTTTCTGCCGAAGAGCAAGCGCAACCGTCGCGAGCATCTGGAGCTGTGGCAGCAGGGCACTGCCTGCGACCCAGCCGCCCTG
>JAIHZV010000101.1 GCA_022718015.1 Phascolarctobacterium sp.
TTTCCATCCAGCATTTTTATTTTTTCACGCACGACAGAAGGAATGCGTCCGCCGAACACCGGAGCTGCCACCACAGCCAGCTCGCCCTGCGGCTTCCCGCTTATCGTCTGCTTACTTCCCAAATTGTGCCACACTACGTCCCTGCCAAGAGCAGCAGCAAAAATACTGCTGACCTTCTTCGTGCCGCCTGTGGGACTGAAATAATACATATCCATTTTATCTGCCATTTTTCGCCCTCCTATAATTTTGGTGAATATTTTTTGAATGCGTAAAACCTTCTCCCCTCACTGTCACGACCTTACTTTAGCTATTATTTTAGCGCCAACTCGTGTTTTTAGCAAATTTTAGACTGGAGATGTAAAAATTTGCGCACTCGAAAACTGCGGCTCCGTGTTATTCACTATAATTAGCATTCCAATAAGAGCTACAGCTATCTATAAATGCTCTTATTTCTTTTTTATTTTCGCTTTCCTTTCTGTAATACACATTAACATTATATACCGTTGCTGGATCATTTATTTTATAGAATACCAGCTTATCTGATGGCTCCATATATTGTATCATAGCCTCTCGCATAAAAATAATCCCCTGACCGGAATTCGCAACGAAATACATTAACAGAAAATCCTCCATATACGAAACCACTTTAGGATTAATGCCGCTATTGCGGAATATTTTGCGAGCTCTACGATACATCTCTTTAGTTTTTACATGTAAAATAAAAGGATAATCTGCAAAATAACTGATGGAAACGCTGCTATACTTATCACTGTTTGCAGCTCCGGCAACTACATCCTGATAGCTTAAAGCGTATTTTTTTATGTAACTATTAATCGCATAGCTTTTAGGTACGGCAATAATTACCTTTTCCTTTAATAAAGGTACACTAGAACAGCCTTTTACGTGTCTCTGATGAGTCGTAATGGCAAAATCGTAAATGCCTTTCTGTATTCCCGGAAGGGCTTCCTCAGTGCGCTTCTCAATGAGCTCTATCTCTATGTCACGTGAAAGCTGTGCTTTAAAGTTCTCAACAAAGTTCGCAAGAAAATGCGTGAACAGAAAAGCATAGCTTGCTATTGTTATTTTCCTAACACTATTCTGCTCTTTGCAATTTAAGTCGTAAAGCATTTTTTCTTCAATGTCTTTTATCCTCTTAGCTGCATTAACATATATAGTTCCTGCATTTGTAAGCTGCAGAGGCTTGTATTGCCTGTCAAAAAGCTCTACGCCCAGTCGTTTTTCTTCTTTTTTTACTATTGCACTTAAAGCCGGCTGGCTGATAAATAAATTATCTGCTGCCTTGGATACACTTTTGAATTTTGCAATAGCCAAAATATATTCCATAACTCTTTCCATAACTGCCTCACCAATACCATGAATAATAAATACACAAATAATCGCAACTTAATTTCTACGCCTGCTATACCCTTGAAAAACACGGTTAATACGCTGTTTTTCCTGAAAATAATATAGCTTTTTTTGTATATTAAAACATAGTTTTTAGTATTGGTCAAGTCACTGATTATAAGCTATATTATATATAGTGATTGATATGCAGTGCAAAGCGATATTTCTCAATATTTCACGCAGAAAGCTGTGCACAACTCTGGAGAGTCCCTTATGGGCGCCGAAGGTGGAAAAGAAGCAATTCTTGAGTCTCTCAGGCCAAAGGACAGAGCATTATAGCTATTGCTAGACTATAAACCTCTAGAGTAAAAGCTAGAGGTTTTTTATTTTTTAAGGAGAGTGAATATATGATTGATTTAAGAAGTGATACCCTTACAATGCCCGACCGAGCAATGCTAGAAGTAATTTTAACGGCTCCGCTCGGTGATGATGGACGCACCGACAAAAATAATCGTGGCGAAGATAAGACCATCAATGAATTAGAGGATTTGGTAGCCGAGGTTACCGGTAAAGAAGCGTCCTTGCTCTGCCCTACCGGTACTTTTGCTAATACTGTAGGTGCTCTCTTATGGGCCAAAGCTGGCGAAAAGGTACTGGTGCATGAACAGCAGCATATGCTGTTAACCGAAAAATTCCTTTTCTCCGACCAGTTCTGTCGTATGGAGCCCATAAAATATCCATTTAATGCTCATAATACTCCTGATATTGATGCCATTGATAACCTTTTGAAGGAAAGCGGAGCTAAACTAATCTGCATAGAAAACACCCATAATTTTTCAGGCGGTTATGTAATTCCCGTAGAGGAAATGGCAAAGCTCCGCGCTGTAGCAGATAAATATGGAGCCAAAATTCATATGGACGGAGCCAGACTTTTCCATGCTGCTGCATCCCTAGGCGTAAATGCAAAAGAAATCTGCAAATACGTAGACTCTGTAATGGTCTGCATTTCCAAAGGCATCGGCGCTCCTGTTGGTGCTCTTATGTGCTCTACTAAGGCCAAAGTTGACGAAGGCAGAGAAATTCGTAAGATTTTGGGTGGCGGATGGCGCCAAGGCGGTGTTTTTGCTGCACCTGGTATTTATGCCTTCAAGCATAACATCAGCCGCATGATTGAGGATATTGAGAATGCACGTTTAACAGCCTCTTTATTACAAGGCAAGTTACAGCATATTTCCTTGCAAAAAGAAGTGCAATCCAACATTCTAGTTTTGGATTTAGCAGGAGCTTCAGTATCGCCCTCAAGATTCTGCGAAATGGCAGAAGAAAAGGGCCTTTTAATCAAAACAGTGCTCAAGACCTGCGTGCGTTTAGTTTATTACAAAGGTATTACGGCAGAAGATGCTAAAGCTGCCGCAAATATTATTTTGGAGCTTGATAAAAGCTTATAAGGAGGAAACATCATGACTATTGGTAGAAAGAAGATTAGTTTGACGACTCAAATTTTTGTTGCCATGATTATTGGCTCCATCGCCGGACTTATTTGTGGTGACATAATGAAACAGGTCGCCTTCATTGGTACCATCTGGCTTAACTGCGTAAAGATGATTGTAGTTCCAATGGTATTTTTTACTATTATCACAGGTATCACTTCTCAGAAGAATTTAAGCTCTTTAGGAAGAATTGCCGGTCGCATTATAGCTTACTATGTGCTGACAACCCTTGTAGCAACCGTCATTGGTCTTGCAGTCACGGAATTTGTCCGTCCCGGCGAAATTGCTAACTTTACCGGTCTTGCATCGAAAAAAGTTGCTGCAGCCACTAGCATAACTATGGCAAAATTCTTCACTGATATGTTTACTACTAACATTTTCGTTACCTTCACTAAAGGCAACATCCTTCAAACACTTATTGTTGCAGTATTCTTCGGTATTGCAATCATGAAGGTTGCAAATGAAGAAAACAAAGAAATGTTAAAAAAAGGCTTTGCAGCTGTAAGTGACATGGTATTCTCTCTTATCACCATGGTTATGAAAGCTTCTCCTATCGGTATTTTCTTCCTTATGGCTGATTCCTTTGCTAAATATGGTGCAAGCCTTTTTACAAGCATGGCATATTTAGCTGGTACCTATTATCTTGCGTGCATCATCCACGTTATTTTGGTTTACGGCGGTATTCTCTGGATTTCTAACGGCATTAATCCCTTCCGCTTTATCAAAGATTCCATGGAGCTTTGGATTTATACCTTAACAACCTGTTCCAGCGTAGCTTCCATTCCTGTAAACATTAAAGTTGCTAAAGAAAAATTTGGTGTTCCAGAACGTATCTCCAGCTTCACCATCCCGTTAGGCTCTCAGATGAACTATGATGGCAGCGTTATCCTTTACGGCTGCGTAATCGTCTTCATTTCTCAGGTCGTAGGACATTCGCTGGATATTCCTACAATGCTTAAAATCGTAGGTATGTCTGCTATCCTCTCTACAGGTGGCGGCGGTATTCCTGGAAGCGGTATCGTAAAACTGTTTATCATGGTTGAAGCCTTTGGCTTACCTACAGAAATCGTTGGTATTATTGCAGCATTCTATCACATCTTTGATATGGGTACTACTACCAATAACTGCCTTGGCGACCTTGCAGGCACTATCTTCGTATCTCGCATGGAAGACAAAGAATCTGCTTGACGTAGCAATAATGTTAAGAAGCTCGAACAAAATTAACTTCATAAACTAAAACAAGGACTAGAATTCGAGTATTTTCTCCAATTCTAGTCCTTTTGCTTTTGTGTTATTTTCTCTTTACTAAACAGCGCTTTTTGAAAAACGCAATGCCGTAGCATAGAATATCGTCGTAATCATCCTGAAAGTCTTCTGCATAGCTGCGCTTATTAATCTGGTCGATGGCCAAATCGCAAGCGTCCTGCAATTTATTCAGCGTTTTTGCATACTTAGCTTCAAAAACTGCTATACGCCCATTGCGGATATCCTTCACGACAACATCACTGCGTCCATCGCCGTGTTCGCGGTTAGATTCAACAACATATCCAGCGCCAGTAAAAATGCCATCCAGGAATGCGTGGTAAAAATCCTCGCGGTAATCGTGATAGCTGATGGTCATACGCAAAAGCTTCGTCATTTCTTTCGTAAGCATTTCGCTGTCTCCACTCCATACTGCAGCAAATAAAGCCTTGCGGTTAGAAGCCTGCGCACTATCAGCAAACCACTTCATGACAGTCGTTTCATAGATTTCTTTAATCTCTTCATTCGGAATCATTAACGCTGAATAGCTATCCGGTATAGCAGCTGGCAGAGCATCATTCCGAACCTTGGTCAGGTAACCTGTCAAATATAAAACGCTCCAAAGATTCTCTTCAGAGGAATGCAGATAATCATAAGTAAGGCTGTCATCAACCTTTTGTACGATAAAACCGCCAGCTAAAAGTGTTTCCAGCTTTTCCGTAATATTGCCGCTTGCGTAATCTATGAAGGAGCGGATAATAGAGTTATCGCTGGTGTTACGCCAATAGCTGACAGACTTTGCCTGCGGATTGCGCTGCAAGTCGTATAAATAGCTGATTACATCCCAAGGACAGTACACATCAGCTGCATCAAAATGATAGCCATCATACCAGGTACGGATAGTTTCAGCGTAAGCCTCCGCATTAGCCTCTGCCAGCAGCTTATCTACTTCGTTTTGCGTAAAGCCAAAGGATTCTTTAAGATTTGAACGCACTATAGAATCAGAAATAAAGTTGTTGGTACCGGTGAAAACACTCTCCTTGGCAATACGCAGACAGCCAGTAATCAATGCAAAGCAAAGATTAGGGTTATCCTTGAGAGAGGTACTAAGCAACGGCTTGATAATGTTCATCATCTCTGTGTAATAACCGTGGCTGCTAGCCTTGGCAATAGGAACATCGTATTCATCCAAAAGCAGGATTACCGGCTTGCCATAATAGGCGTTCAGCATTTTCATCAAGGTACTCAAAGCACGGCTCAGGTCAGGCAGGCTTGCCTCCCTAGCTTTGATTTTTTGAAAAATAT
>JAIHZV010000102.1 GCA_022718015.1 Phascolarctobacterium sp.
CGTATACACCGCCACATAAATCAGCGGCGCCCACACGCCAAAGCCCACCACCCAGCGGCGGATATCCTCTGCGCTGTGCGGATGCGGATTATAGGGCGACTCATACAGGCCGTACAAAACTGCGCCCAGCACCAGCAGGTAGACCAGCACGCGTAAAAGTAAATATAGATATTTTTTCTTCATGTAAACCTCGGGAATTCTAAACTCTCATCTATTATACGGCGTTTAGAGGGCCTTGCGCAAGCAGTATTGATAAATAGTTTTTGGAATACAAAAAGACAGCCGTGCCTGCCCTCTGGCTCAGCACGGCTGCCACATTTTATCAGCTTTATCCTCCACTTTTTCTTCTCCTTTTTACGTTTCCTCTCTGCAGCTTACCAGCCAAACGGCTCATCATTCATAATAACAACCATCCTTGCTCACTTCCTTTCTTTAACCTCACCTTTATATAATTACAATACAATTACAATAGACAACGGAAACATATCTTTCACTTCCTTTCTCTAAACATCATCAGCTAAATTATAAAAATATTATAAATTCAATCATTCCTTACACCTCCTTGGCTTTAGAAGCCTTCAGCAGCTTCTTTGTTTCTCCCTTTGGATTGACTAAATTATAGCACGGCATGCACCAGATAACTTTTCAAAACTCCTGCGAACGAAAATAATCTAGGGTTTTCCAAAAAGCTGCGCTCCACCTTCCCTGCTCCACTTACTCCATTAGACTATAGCTTTGAATACACGTGCTGCAATAAGCAAGCCTATAACAAAAAGTGCGCCTTTAAATATCATGGTAAATTTCAAGAAGCGACAGTCCCTCACTGCCGCTTCCTGCACCCATCAAGCCTCTCGCTTTACATCATACACAGGCAAGCCATCGTGTCGCGCCAGCTCAAGCAACTCCGCCGTGCTCTTACCACTGCCATATCTGCTGCTGAGCAGCTCGCGCATAGCTCATTCGGTGTAGAAGGTGCTGCGACGCAACTCCGAAGGCAGGTAGCAACCTGCGGCCGAATCCCAAGCAGGAATTGCGTAATCAGCTGTGATGACGCGTCTGAATTTGTCGTTGGTGACGTAAAGCCCTTGGCAGGACTCCTCCGACAGATAGTAGGACTTACACGCCGGAGCGAACTTGCGCAGCACTGCTTTCCAAAACTCAGCCTGCGGTTCCCATGCCGAAGTGTAGCAGATATACAGCATCTCTTTGCCGTCGAACTGGAATTTTTCAACACCAGCGCGTAGATCAAAGTCCTTGATACCGGCGCCCTCAGCGATGAAGCCGAGCCAGTCGCAGCCAAAGGCAGTTTTCGGTTTGTGCTCATCTTTGCGCGTCCAGCGCTTGAGCTTTTTAAAGAGGTTTGCCAGTTCCTCTTGCGGACCATAGACATATAAATTTGTGTAACTGTAATTTGCCATATAAGAATCACCCTTTCTTTGAACACTACATATGCGAAAAACGCAACAAAAAAAGCTATTATAATGAAATTTTCGCATAGGAAAATATCATTATAATAGCTTAAAATTCTTATATAAACAAATGCATACAGCTTGTCTAAGTGCTGTATAGTTATTATATAACGAATCAGTAAATCTGTCAAGCTAACGCAAGAACTTGTTTTCTACTGCCCACCCACAACTAAATCCAATCTGTCACATCTGCAAAATAAGTGTGAATATCTTGACTTTAGCGCCTGCTCATATAATAATATAGGTGCAAGAACAATTCGTTATTCCTCTGGCCGTCATGCCGACGGCCCAATTTTAGAAAGTGGTGATATTATGATTTTTAAATTTGAAGGACAAGCTCCCAAAATTGATGAAAAAGCCTATGCATTCAACACGGCCACCCTTATCGGCAAGGTTGAGCTCAAGGAATATGCCAGCGTCTGGCCGGGCGTAACCATCCGCGGCGACGTCAACCGCATCGAGGTTGGCCGCTACAGCAACATTCAGGACAACAGCATGCTGCACGTTGCTGATAAATATGCCTGCATCGTCGGTGATTTTGTTACCGTCGGCCACTGCGCACTGCTGCATGCCTGCACCGTCGAAGACCACTGCCTCATCGGCATGCATTCCACCGTGCTTGACGGCGCAGTTATCGGTCACGGCTCCATCGTCGCTGCCGGCGCAGTTGTAACCAAGGGCACCATCGTGCCGCCGTACTCTCTCGTAGCCGGCATTCCTGCCAAGGTTATCAAAAAGCTTGACGACAAAGGCTTGGACGCTATCCATGCACAGGCACTGAAATACAAAACCCTGTGGACGGAGCGCTATGGCCTGCTGCCTGACAACGACGGCGAACGCTACCACGGTGAACAAATCGTATAATATAAAGAGTCTGGGCCAAACCCCAGCCTTACACAAAAATTTTTAATTGCATAAAGCAAAACGGCTAGAATTTGAGAAAACTCTTAAATTCTAGCCATTTTTTAGTTTATGAGGTTAATTTTGTCCCAAACGCAGCTTAGTTTTCAGCCTCTTGCTTACGCATGTTGCGCACAAGACGCAGCACGCAGTAGATGAAGGAAAGCAGCACAATCGCACCGCCGCCCAAGCCGATATAAGCAATGGACGCGTGCGTGCAGATAAGTCCGCCCAGATAGCTGCCGCTGCCAATGCCCAGGTTATAAATGCCCGAGTAAATCGACATCGCCACCGCCGACGTGCTCATCGTCGTCGTGCGCAGCAGCTCCGCCTGTCCGACAACATTGAACGCCGTCACGAAAATGCCCCAGACAGCGCACAAAGCGACAAGCAGATAATGATTAAAGCTCAACGGATAGAGCAGCAGCAGCACGACAGCAACGCCCAGCACCGTCGCACGGAAGAAGTGGAAGCGGCACTTGTCATACCATTTGGAAAAGGCCGCACTGCCCAGCAAGCCGGCAGCGCCGAAGATAACCAGCGTCACCGTAATCCACGCATCGTCCATGAGCGCCACCTGCTTCAGATACGGCTCAATATAGCTGTACGCCGTATAATAGCCTGTCGGCAGCAGCCACGCCATAATATACAGGCCCACGAGCACCTTGTTTTTGAGCAGCTCCGGCAGCTGCTTCAGCGTAAACGGCTCGCTCTTTTCCAGCTGCGGAAAAACAAACGTCATATACGCCAGCACCGCAAAGGCAATCACCGCAATGCACATGAACGCCATACGCCAGCCCACATACAGGCCGATGATACGTCCCAAAGGCAGACCGACGATAATCGCAATCGCCGTACCCGTAACAATCATGCTCATCGCCAGCGCCTTAAACGGCCCGCTCACCAGCCGCACCGCAATCGGCGAAGCCACCGACCAGAAAATAGAATGCGCAAAGGCCACGCCGATACGCGAAAGCATCAGCGACCAAAAGCCGCCAGCGAACGCCGAAGCCACATGCGACACAGCGAACAGGCTGATAGTCGCCAGCAGCAGCTTACGCAGCGGATAGCGCGAAGCAAGAATCATCAGCGGCAGCGACATCAGCATCACGACATAAGCATAAATCGTAATCAGCATACCAGCCTGCGCCTCTGTCATCTGAAAATCCGCAGCAATATCTGTCAACAGGCCGATAGGCATGAACTCCGAAGTATTAAAAATGAAAGCAGAAACAGTCATGCCGATTAAAGGCAGCCATTCCTTCAAGGTCAGCTTGTTTTCCATAGTAATAATCTCCTCATTAAAACAACAAATAAAAATGCGGAGATTATTATAGCACAGGGACTTTGTAAAATCAATATATTCAACTATATAAAGACGAGCTAGAGAGTACCAGATGCGAGCAATCACGACGAAGGCGTACTAAACTAAACACTACCAGGCTGCTACCACCCCATCAGCCCTAGGCTCCGTCGCCCCCGCCAACACTCCGTTGCTGTCGCGCCAGATAATCTCGCCCCGGCCAAACGTCGTATCATCCTCCAGCACGCGCACCTCATGTCCGCGGCGGCGCAAATCCTCGACAATCTCCGGTGCCACACTGCTCTCCAGCCAAATCTCCTTGCCGGCAATCCACTGCCAGCGCGGAGCGTCAAGTGCAGTTTGCGGATTCAGCAGCCAGTCCACCGTATTCATAATCACCTGCACATGGCCCTGCGGCTGCATATACGCGCCCATAACACCGAACGGCCCCACAGCCTCGCCCTCATGCGTCAAAAATCCGGGGATAATCGTATGATAAGGCTTCTTGCGCGGTGCCAGATAATCATCAAGCTCTGGATTCAGGCTGAAGCCTGCGCCGCGGTCATTAAGGTTAATGCCATAGCCGGGCAGCACGATGCCGCTGCCAAAATCCTTATAATTGCTCTGAATGAACGAAACCATATTGCCCTCGCCATCAGCAGTACACAGATAAACCGTGCCGCCGCAGAACGGCTTGCCATGCGTCGGCTCCAGCGCCGTCTCGCCAATCAGCGCACGCCTTTGCGCAGCATAAGCGTCGCTCAGCAGCTCCTCCACCCTCGTCTGCATATAACGCGGGTCAGCGATATAGTGCATGCCGTCGGCAAACGCCAGCTTCATCGCCTCAATCTGCTTATGGAAGGTGTCGCCCGTATCCTTCGCGCCGATTTCCATATCCTTCAGTATGTTCAGCGCCATAAGCGCCGTAATGCCATGACCGTTTGGCGGCATCTCCCACACGTCATAGCCGTGGTAATTGATATGCACCGGCTCCACCCATTCCGCACGGTAATCAGCCAAATCCTCCACGGAAAGATAGCCGCCCGTCTTGTCGCTGAACTCCACCAGCCTCTGCGCCAGCTCGCCGCGATAATAGCTCTCGCAATAGCTGTCCGCCAAAATCCGCAGCGTTTTCGCATGGTCAGGCAGCGTAACCAGCTCGCCCGTCTTGGGCGCTACACCGTTGCCATGCACATCAAAGGTCGCGAACCACGGTGCAATGGCAGGATTATTTTTATAAGGCGTGAGAGCGTCGATGCCCTCCTGCCAAAAGCGCGCCACAATCGGAGAAACAGGATAGCCCTGCTCCGCATAATAAATTGCCGGCTCAAACAGCTTCGCAAAGGGCAGACGGCCAAAGCGCTTATGTAGCTCTGCCCAGGCCGAGGGCGCACCGGGAACCGTCACAGCCTCCCAGCCACGCAGCGGCATCCTCTCCGTCGCACCGCTGGCAGCCACAGCCTCCGGCGTCAGGCGCTGCGGAGCATAGCCGCTGCCGTTTAAGCCATGCAACTTGCCGCCCGTCCACACGAGCGCAAAGCAATCGCTGCCAAGGCCGTTGTTCGTCGGCTCCACAATCGTCTGGCAGATAGCCGTAGCAATCGCCGCATCAATCGCGTTGCCTCCCTGC
>JAIHZV010000103.1 GCA_022718015.1 Phascolarctobacterium sp.
ATACAGAGTCGTAGCATGAATGCCATTTTGTAAATCATTATAATTGGCTCTAACCAAAGCGTTACGAAAATACCATGAGTTTTTAGCGAAGGCTTCATTTCCTATAGAATACCCTAGTGAGTTTAAATACTTTATAATAAACACAGCAGTAGAACGTGTATTGCCTTCGCAAAATGGATGGATTTGCCATATATCACAAGTAAATTTAGCTATATGCTTTACTATATCCTGCTCACTAAGATTTCTATAAGAAAAATTCTTTTCCGTATTAAAATCATAGTCAAGTGTCATAGGAATACTATCGTAAGACGCGTAAAAAACACTTTTTCCTCGCAAAACCCATTCGTTTTTACTGATATTATAGGTTCTGATTTCTCCAGCATGAGCAAATAAATCTGCAAAAAGATATCTGTGTATAGAAAGCCAATAAGCAGGTGAAAAAGTAAAGGTTTTTTCTCCCAACAAAGCAGTGATTCGTCCTGCTACAATATCTGCTTCTTTGGTCCCTCTTTCAATAGCTTTTCTATCACCAAGTTCTTCATAATAGCTGTTAATTCTGGCGTTTGCTTCACTAATAGTTATCTTACCTTCAATATTATCTTTAGCTGTCTCTAGCAAATAATCTGAAGTAGAAAGACCATCTACCGCCTGTAAACCTATGGCCGTCTGCCAAGCAACTGTTTTTTCTTCTAAATTTGGTTCACCTAAACGAATATATTCATTTAAGTCTTGATACCATTCTTTCTGCATATTACACTCCTTCTAAAACCTCAGGAACAAGTCTAGGTAAAAAGATTATCGTAAGCGTAAAAACGTAATCACTGTTGTATTTTAAACGCTGTCATGTCTTATAATAATATTATACAGCACTACTTTCCACTTCGTCAAAAAAAGCCTACGGCCTTACTTTCTCCATAAAAAGTAAAGCCATAGGCTTAATTTTTTACTCTCTTCTCGTCCTCAGTTCAGGCTTTTCCACTCGTTGCAGGTTTCATACAACGCCTTAATCTGCTTCGTAGAAAGATTATTGATAGGATTCTGTTTATTGACAATGAGCACAATAGCGTCACGCGCAAAGACCTTCGAGGTCAGCAGCTCCTTCTCATAGCTCTTCAATTCGCGAGAGGAAATAGCAAAGTCGCACTCGCGGCGGATCGCCGAGGTAAGGCCGCTGGAGGAGTCCGTAACCACCACTGACACCTGCGCACGCGGATTCTGCTGCATATACTCCTGCGCCAGCTCCTTAGTCGAAAGCATCGTATCGAACTCTGCGCGTGTGCCAGAGCACTCCTCACGCGCTATCGCCACCACCTTGCCCAGCGTGCTCAAATCGGGGAGCTTGGTCCCTTCCGTACCGCAGGCGGTTAAAAGCAGCGTACAGGCCGTCAAAAGCAGGCAAATGCGTACTAGATAATTCTTCATCTGTAAAATTGTATAAATTCTGCGTAAACTGTGCGGAAGAAATGCAAAAACTCCCGACACACCTAAGTGCATCGGGAGTCAGGATTACAGACGAATCAACAATCTATTGTGCTACTAGCGTAGCAGCGAGATTATTTAACTTCTACAGTTGCGCCAGCAGCTTCCAGTTTCTCTTTCAGAGCGTCAGCGTCAGCTTTGGAGATTTTTTCTTTAACTGCTTTCGGAGCGCCGTCAACCAGCTCTTTAGCTTCTTTCAGGCCCAGGCCAGTAGCTTCGCGAACAGCTTTGATTACGCCGATTTTGGAAGCGCCAGCGGAAGCCAGGATTACGTCGAATTCAGTTTTTTCAGCTGCAGCAGCTTCGCCGCCAGCAGCCGGAGCAGCAGCAACAGCTACCGGAGCAGCTGCGGATACGCCAAATTTTTCTTCCAGAGCTTTAACCAGTTCGGACAGCTCGAGTACGGTCATGGATTCAATAGCTTCGATGATTTGATCTTTATTCATTATAGTTACCTCCAGTAATAAGTAAGTTTTTATTTTTTAAGCTGCCTTATGCAGCGTGCCGCAGATTAAGCGGACTCTTTTTGTTTGCGTACTGCTTCCAGAGCATATACGACATTGCGGATAGTACCTTGAAGTACATTGACAAAACCGCTGATAGGAGCATTCATGCTGCCCAGCATCTTGGCAATAAGAACTTCTTTCGGCGGCAGAGAAGCCAGTGCTTTGATTTCTTCAGCACCGATAACTTTGCCATCAAGAACGCCAACTTTAACTTTCAGTTCTTTGTTTTCTTTTGCGAATTCGCAAACGATTTTTGCAACTGCAACAGGATCTTCCGGGGAAACAGCGATAGCGGTGTTTTTCTCCAGAGAAGGCTCCAGACCTTCAATACCAGCTTGTTCAGCAGCGATACGCAGCAGGGTGTTCTTTACTACATTGTAGTGAACGCCAGCTTCACGCATTTTGCGACGCAGCTCGGTATCCTGAGCAACAGTTAAACCGCAGAAGTCAACTAAAATAGTGCATTTGGAGTTAGAAAGCAACTCTTGAATTTCAGCAACTTTAGCTACTTTTTCAGGTCTAATAACTGCCATTTAGATTGCACCTCCTTTTTTTGATATTATTTATTAAATCAAAAAGACCTCTCGGCCGTAGCCGGAGGTCGAAGGTTTAAAATATATCTTCACGCTCCAGCCTCGGCAGGCGTAGTTAAAACTTACGCGCTAGGCACCTGCTGTCTATGGCCCGATTATCTTCTGATTTAGTAAAATAAGTAAAACTACAATTATTTGTCGCTGTTAGCTTTCAGGACGTCAATTTTAACGCCAGGGCCCATGGTGCAGGACAGAGTAACAGTTTTCATGTATTGACCTTTAGCGCCAGCCGGTTTAACTTTAACCAGGGTGTCAGCCAGGGTCATGTAGTTTTGTAAAAGTTGCTCTTCGGTAAAGGATGCTTTACCAATCGGAGCTTGTACGTTGCCGGCTTTATCGGTACGATACTCGATTTTACCAGCTTTGGATTCCTTAACGGCACGGGTTACATCCATGGTAACGGTACCAACCTTCGGGTTAGGCATTAAACCACGAGGGCCAAGGATTTTACCAAGACGACCAACAAGACCCATCATATCAGGGGTTGCGATGCAGACATCAAAGTCCATCCAGCCGTTCTTGATTTTATCAACATATTCTTCACCGCCAACGAAATCAGCGCCAGCAGCTTCTGCTTCTGCAATTTTAGGACCTTTTGCAAAGACCATAACGGTTTTGGATTTACCAGTGCCGTTCGGCAGAACCAGTGCACCACGAACTTGCTGATCCGGATATTTCGGGTTTACGCCTAGGCGGAAAGCAACTTCAACAGTGCTGTCGAATTTAGTAGTAGCGGTTTTCTTAACCAGTGCTACAGCTTCTTTCGGAGAGTAGAATTTGTCAGCTTCGATTAATTTCAAAGCGTCAGCATACTTTTTACCCATTGTTATAAATTCCTCCTATGTGGTACAAGCGGCTTGTGCCTCCCACTAAATGAGAAGACTATTAAGATTAGTCTTCGATTACAATACCCATGCTACGTGCAGTACCTTCTACCATTCTCATAGCAGCTTCTACGTTTGCAGCGTTGAGGTCTTGCATTTTGCTTTCTGCGATTTCGCGAACTTTGTCACGACCCAGTTTAGCAACTTTCTTTTTGTTAGGTTCACCAGAAGCCTTTTCCAGACCAGCAGCTTTTTTCAGCAGAACTGCAGCCGGAGGGGTTTTGGTTACGAAAGTAAAGGAACGATCCTCGAATACAGTGATCTCAACAGGGATGATGAGGCCAACTTGTTTTTCGGTACGTGCGTTAAATTCTTTAACGAAGGCCATGATGTTAACACCAGCCTGGCCAAGTGCAGGACCTACCGGAGGAGCCGGAGTAGCTTTAGCAGCCGGAACCTGTAATTTTACCATTTTAACGACTTTTTTCGGCATTTAAGTACACCTCCTTACTTATTCAACTTCTTCAACTTGTGTAAAATCAACTTCAACAGGGGTTTCACGACCGAACATCTCAACAAGAACCTTTAACTTGCCCTTGTCAGCGTTAATCTCGGCAATGGTACCAATCTGCTCAGCAAACTGGCCGCTTTTGAAGCGTACCTTCTGTTGTAATTGAAAATCAATGTTAGTCCGAGCTTCCTCTTCGCCCATAGAGCGCATAATCTGCTTAACCTCTTCTTCAGCTAAGGGAGTCGGTTTGGTTGCATCGGAACCGACGAAGCCGGTTACGCCTGCAGTGTTGCGGATAGCATACCAGTTAGATTCATTGAGAATCATCTCAATCATAACATAGCCAGGGAATACTTTGTGTTCAACAACACGTTTCTTACCCTCCGCATTAACTTCAACCTCTTTTTCCATAGGTATAACAATACGGAAAATTTCATTTTCCATACCCAAGGAATGAACTTTACGTTCCAGGTTTGCGCGCACTTTATTCTCATATCCAGAATAAGTATGGATTACATACCAATGTCTTTCTTGCTTTTCTTCTTCCATCAATAAGCGGAAAGCAACGCTTCCCCTTCCCTCCTTACATTAAGTCTTATCACTCGATTATTGCAAAAGCATACGGAACAATACACTAAAAAAGGAATCAATGATCCAGATTAGGGCCGCACACAAAACAACCGCAATAATTACCACAATGGTGTTAGCAATAAGCTCTTGTTTGGTAGGCCAGGTCACCTTTTTTAGCTCTACTTTTGTTTCACTAAGAAAGGTTGCAATACTTGTTCCCTTTTCTTCAGTGTCTGTAGTCTCTGGAACGGCCATTTCGTCACATCCTTGCTATTACTACCCAATCACACATAAGGCCAAATTATTTGGTTTCTTTGTGCAGAGTGTGTTTTTTGCAGAACTTGCAATATTTATTGAGTTCGATACGATCAGGATCGTTCTTTTTGTTTTTGTTGGTTTGGTAGTTTCTTTGTTTGCATTCAGTGCAAGCCAAAGTAATCAGGTTACGCATTCAGTTACACCTCGCTTACGTTCATAATAATAAAACCAATCACAAATTGTCGCTAATATAGAGTAACACATGTAACACTTTATGTCAACTATAAATATGCCTCTGCGACAACTTTTTTTAAGTTTTTTTTCGCGGAGGCCCTATAAAGCCTTATCGTCTACTCTATAAAGGAAAATGGTTCACTATAATTGGCTTTAAAAAGCAAGACCGGCCGCTTGGGACCGGTCTTATATTCAGTTATTACTGAACGAAGAATTATTTCTCTTCTACTTCGGAAACAACGCCAGCGCCAACGGTACGGCCGCCTTCACGGATAGCGAAACGCAGACCTTTTTCGATAGCGATCGGGGTG
>JAIHZV010000104.1 GCA_022718015.1 Phascolarctobacterium sp.
GCAATGCCGACACGCTGACGCTGTCCGCCGGAGAATTCATGAGGATATCTGTTCGCATGCTCAGAGTTCAGTCCGACCTTCTCCAGCATGGATATGATCATATCATGACGTTCCTTCTTATTGGCAGCCAGCTTATGAATATCTATGGCTTCCCCTACGATATCTCCTACGGTCATTCTGGGATCCAGACTTGCATAAGGATCCTGGAATACCATCTGCATCTTTTGGCGCAGCGGACGCATCTCCTTACGGCTCAGCTTCGTGATATCGTTGCCCTGGAAGATGATCTTGCCGCTGGTGGGCTCAATCAGCTTCAAAATGCAGCGGCCGGTGGTGGACTTGCCGCAGCCGGACTCGCCTACAATACCCAAAGTTTTGCCTTCCTCCAGAGTAAAGCTGACACCGTCAACAGCGTGCAACTGGCCAGCAGCAGTATTAAAATATTTAGTCAGGTTTTCAATAACTAACAGCGGAGCATTACTCATTTTTGGTTCCTCCTTAAAGCAAATCCAGGTCTGGAATAAGCATGGCAAGCTACAAAATGAGTTTTGCTGCCATCAATGGCCTGCAGCTCAGGAACAGCTGCCGAGCAGGCCTCCGTAGCATAGGGGCAGCGCGGAGCGAAGGTGCAGCCTGGCGGCAAATCTGCCGGGTCAGGCATCAGGCCCTTGATCGGCTCCAGCATTTCGCCCTGCTCCTTCAGGTTAGGCAGGCTGTTGAACAGGCCCTCGGTATAGGGATGGCGCATATTGTTGAAAACATCATCAACAGAGCCCTTCTCTACAATACGGCCTGCATACATAACTGCCATATCGTCGCAAACCTCAGCAACAATACCCAGGCTGTGCGTAATCATCAGCATGGACATATCGCGGTTATTGATGAGGTCCTTCATCAGCTCCAGCACCTGCGCCTGAATAGTTACATCCAGTGCAGTGGTAGGTTCATCGGCAATCAAAAGCTTCGGACTGCAAGCCAGCGCAATAGCAATAACCACGCGCTGCTTCATGCCGCCGGAGAACTGATGCGGATAGTCGTTGGCTCTCGCCTCAGCGATACCAACAAGCTTCAGCATCTCCTTCGCCTTCTCCAGCGATTCCTCCGGAGTGAGGTTCTGGTGCAGCTCCAGGCTTTCGGCAATCTGCTCGCCTACAGTCATAACAGGGTTCAGAGCGGTCATCGGATCCTGGAAAATCATCGCTACATCATTGCCGCGCATCTCCTCCAGCTCACGCTCGCTCATCTCCAGCACGTTTTTGCCCTCGAGCTTAATCGTGCCGCTTTTGATAACTCCCGGCGGATCCGGAACCAGGTTCATAATAGAAAGAGCGGTCGTAGTCTTGCCTGCGCCAGTCTCGCCTACCAGACCTAAGGTACGTTTTCTGCCGATAGCGATGTCAATGCCATTGACAGCATGGACATCAGAATCTTCCGTTTCGTAGTGGACCACAAGGTCCTTAATATCTAATACTAAATCCATAATGCAGCCCCCTTATTTCTTCAGCTTCGGATCCAGCGCATCGCGCAGGCCGTCGCCCAGCAGGTTCAAGGCTAATACGGTAAACATAATAGCTAAACCAGGAATAACGCAGATGTAGCTGGCATCACGAATATGACCTCTGCCGCCGGAAAGCAGCGCGCCCCATTCAGGAGCCGGCGCTGGTACGCCTATGCCCAAAAAGCTCAGGGAGGAAGCAGAAATAATGGTCGTGCCGATCAGCAGCGTCGTCTGTACGATAATCGGAGACAGGCAGTTCGGCAGGATATGTCTGAGAATAATCTTCCAGGTGGGCAGGCCCATAGCGTAAGAGGACTCAACATATTCCAAATCGCGCACGGTCATAACAGAAGCACGCACGATACGTGCATAGTTCGTAGCGCAGGATATTGCCAGGGCAATAATCAGGTTGATGGTGCTGGTGCCCAGCAGGGATACGATTACTACAGCCTTCAAAATGTTCGGGATGGAGTAGAAAATATCAATGCCGCGCATGATGATATCATCAGCCTTGCCGCCGTAAAAGCCGGCAATAGAGCCCAAAACAGTGCCAACCAAAAGGCCAAAGCCAACAGAGCCGATACCGATAGCCATGGAATAGCGTGCGCCATACATAACGCGGGCAAACAGATCACGGCCATACTCATCGGTACCGAACCAGTGCTCTCCATTAGGAGGCTGCAGCTTAATAGCCAGGTTCTGACCGATAACGTCAGTTTCATAATCAAAAACAAAAGGACTTACTACAGCGATGATGCACAGCAATACCAGAAAGGCCATGCCGATTACAGCGCCCTTATTTTTCAGCAGACGATGCCAGGTTTCTTGGAACATGGTGCGTCTTTTAGCTTTTTTCTTTGCAGCCATCTTCCTCACCTCTTCTTGCTGTACTGTGCCTTAATACGCGGGTCGAAGAATGCATAAACAAGATCGACAACCAGATTAATGAGGCACATCAAAATAGAACAAAGAATAATCGAGCCGGTTACCATCGGAATATCACGTCTGGTGATGGATTCGTATACCAGACGGCCAATGCCGGGCCAGCTGAATACGGTTTCAGCCAGTACGGAGCCGGTGATAACCAAAGACATCTGCAGACCAATAGCAGTAATAATAGGAATCAGCGCATTCTTCAGGCCATGCTTGTAGATTACACGATGCTCGCTGCAGCCCTTCGCGCGTGCAGTAGTCATATAATCCTGACGCATAACGTCAAGCATAGAGGAACGGGTGATACGGGTAATCAGCGCAGCCAAGCCAAAGCCAACCGTCACAGCCGGCAGAATCAGGCTCTTCCAGCCAAAGTTGCCGCCCGTAGGGAACAGTCTCAGATGCAGCGCAAAGATAATGATCAGCATCAGACCAAGCCAGAAGTTAGGCATGGAGGTACCGAACAGCGCGAAAATCATACCAGCAGTATCCTTCCAGGTGTTTTGGTTGATAGCGGTATAAATGCCCAAGGGAATAGATACGATAGTAGCAATGATAACAGCAGAGCCGCCTAAATATAAGGTATTCGGCAGATATTGGAAGAACGTATGGAAAACGTCCTTATTGGTTACATAGGATTTGCCCATATCACCAACGAGCATGCCCTTCATGTAGTTAAAATATTGCAGCAGGAAAGGCTGGTCCAGACCAAGCTCATGGCGAATCTGGTCAATCATTTCCTTAGAAGCACCGTCGCCGGCGATCATCATGGCCGGGTCGCCCTCAGTAAGACTCATAGCCCAGTAAATCAAAAAAGAGGTTACTAAGATAACGGGAATCAAACTGAGGAGTCTGTTGACAACATATTTAAGCATTCAACAAAGCTCCTTTCTGTGGAACTCAACTAAAAGATTATATGATAAAACAAGAGAGGACTATGCCTCCCTTGTTTTACGCCTTTGTAAATTATTCAGCAAACTTATTTCGCAATGTAAGCATGACGCCAATCATGGTTGCCGCCGCCATAGAAATATTGACCTTTCAGGTCTTTATTGTAGGCAATAACCAGGTTAGCAATGTACAGAGGAACCTGCGGGCATTCGTCAACCAGGTATTTTTGCAGCTCAACGCCAGCTTCCATACGTTGTTTTTGATCCTTCAGGGTTGCAACATCATCAATCAGCTTGTCAGCCTTCGGATCAGCGAAGTGATGATAGTTGGAGCCGGAGCCAGTGTAGAACAGGTCGCGATATACGAAGTCTACCTTGGAGTCCTCGTTCCAGCGCCACAGGAACAGGCTTTGTTTGCCGTCCTTGCAAGCAGCCTTCAGAGCAGCTTGTTCCATCGGAACCAGATCTACGGTAATACCGATTTGTGCCAGATTAGCTTGAATAACAGTTGCAATTTGCTCATACGGAGCACCGGTTGCATAGGTCAGAGTGGTTTTGATAGGACCGGTTACGCCGGATTCCTTCATCAGCTGTTTTGCACGCTCCAGGTTGTAATCATAGCCGGGCATTTCATCATAGAAGCCCCACAGACCACGGTTCAGAATGGTTTTTTGCAGAGTGCCTTTGCCATTCAGAGCAGCATCCAGAACAGATTTCTTGTCGATTGCGCAAGCTACAGCCTGACGCAGCTTTTGGTTATCCCAAGGTTTCTTTTCAACATTGAATGCGAAGTAGAACAGACGGGTACCGGGTTGCTCGTAAACAGTGATATTCTTGTCATCCTTCAGGAATTTCAGATCGCTGATAGGCGGATTTACGCATACGTCGATTTCGCCGGCCTGCAGAGCCATTACGCGAGCAGAAGCCTCAATCATCGGACGAAATTCGATTACGTCAGATACGCCAGGAGCAAAGTTTTCGGTTGCAGGCAGGTTGTTGCCCCAATAATCCTTAACCTTGTTCAGACGGCAGTATTCGCCTTGAACCCATTTGTCAAATTTGTACGGGCCAGTACCAATCAGCCAAGGCTCTTTTACGCCATCGTCGTAAGCCTTTTTGGATTGGATGGACAGAGGAACAGAGGACAGAGATTGAATGAACTCGTTGTTATAGGATTTGATTTCGATTTCAATCTGATATTTATCTTTTACAGTACATTTAACGTAACCAGCCAAAGCGGATTTGATAACGTTCTTCATAGCCATATCGAGGGTGAATTTTACGTCATCAGCAGTCATCGGGGTTTTGTGGCCATCGTTGAAGTATACGTCCTTACGCAGGTTCATGATGATATGGGTATCATCTACAAACTTCCAGTCGGTAGCCAGACCGGGAACAAAGCGCTCCTCGCCTTGAGAGCCATTGTTGAAGAATACCAAAGTCTGGTGAGTGTTCTTCAGGATTACGTTGTTGGCAGCATCCTGCTGTTTTTGCAGGTTCAGGTTGTTGATATCAGCATCAGTACCGATAACAAGCTTTTCCTTGTGCGCAGCACCGTTGCCGTCAGCCTTTTTGTCGTCGCCGCCGCAGCCGGCAACAGCCATAGCAACAACCATCAAAGCTGCCATAAGCAATACTAATAATTTTTTCATAATGCACCTTCCTTTCAAGATTTGCATTTAATCGTCACAATCATTTTACACTATTGACGACTTTTACGCAAGCTGTTATTTTTAAAATAGTCCTACATTTCTAGTAAGCATTATCTATTGCATCTCCGTAGCTGCATTTGGCGCAACAAAAAAGACTCCCAATTTCTTGGAAGTCTCAAATTGCAAGTTGGTGGCGGCGCACGGATTCGAACCGCGGACACTGCGGGTATGAACCGCATGCTCTAGCCAACTGAGCTACGCCGCCAATT
>JAIHZV010000105.1 GCA_022718015.1 Phascolarctobacterium sp.
TCATATAACTGCCCTGGAGGAGGAGTACGGCGTTATTCTTTTCACCAGAGATGGTAAGAACGTTTATCTGACGCAGGCGGGTAAAAACTTTGTGCCGATAGCGCAGCAGCTGCTGAACGATTATCAGATGAGCCAGGAGTCTATGCGCCAGTTTCAAAAAAATAAGTACAGTTTGAAGATTGGCGTTTCTACGCAGGCCATCAACATCTATTTGTTACCAGTGCTTTTGCAGATTAAAAAGGAATTCCCGGAGCTGGATATAGAGGTCAACCGTTGTATGACTGTCGAATCAACATTGGAAGATGCTTTTGTGAAGAAGCTTTATGACTTTGTCTTTGTGCATATTGACGTGCAGCCTTTATACACGAAGCGCGTACAGCTTTGGAATCAGCCTATGGTTTTTGTTACATCTAGAGAGTTGTACGATGCTATGCAGCAGAATGATGATATTTACGAGTATCCGTTTATCGCTTATCCGGAAACCGAGGTATATTACAAGCATTTGAAGAGCAGGGTGGAATTTTCCCGCCTGAAGAACTTTTTGACCTTTAGCGATTCGGAATCAGTGCTGCACGCTGTGAAGCAAAATCTTGGCGTTGCTTTGACACCAAGGATTAAGGTGGAACGTGATTTGCTGGAAGGTAATTTGGTAGAGTTTCCGGCAAGCTATTCAGGGAATATGCCGATTTCTGTCTTATATGATTACGAATTTAATTTTACCTTGCCGAGCAAGCGCTTTTTGGAGCTGCTGCGTGCTTCCAAAGAGCGGATAAGAGATTGATTCAGTATGATAAGAATATCTTATCGAATTTAAGGAATCATAGAATAATACTTATGGGAACATTTTTGAAGAGCATTGATGGAATCCAGGTCAATGTTCTTTTTTTTAGTACGAAATAAAGAATAAAGGGCAAATGTACTATATTTATAGGATGAGTAATGTATCCGACGCGGGATAACTGTGAATGTTTTCTTTTTTGTATACAAGAAAAACTCTAATAAGTGTTTCTTTGCTGAACTATTGTAAAAACACTGAGATGATGATAAAATTTTTTGTAGCTTGTGCAACGTAAATCAAAAGGCTGGCTGTAAAGCTGGCAGAAAAGAGGTTATTATGTCAAAGGGTATGCAAAAAAATGAAGAAACAAAGGCTAGACGAATGCCTACCTTTGTGGAGTCGATTACTCCTATTATTGCGATGATGGTTATTCTGACCGTAGGCAAGGGCTATTTGGGCTATGCAACAGAGCCGCTGCTGCTTTTGGTGGCTGCGATTGCTGCTATTATCGCTTTCCGCGTGGGCGTTACCTGGGATGAGATGATGGACGAAATCTGTCAAAAGATTGCTAAGGGCATGCCGGCAATTTTGATTTTGACCTGTGTTGGTGCGCTTGTTGGCACCTGGATGGCCGCAGGTACTATTCCTATGATGATTTATTATGGCGTGCAGATTGTCAGCCCGACGTTTATGTTAGTGACTGCGTTCCTGATTACGGCAGTTGTCTCCATTGTAACAGGTACCTCCTGGGGTTCTGTTGCTACGATGGGCGTAGCACTAATGGGCATTGCCGGCACGATTGGCGTAAGCCTGCCTGCTACAGCCGGTGCTGTTATTGCAGGCTCCTATTTCGGCGATAAAATTTCTCCGTTATCCGATACCACGAACCTGGCACCTGTTGCAGCAGGTTCTAAGCTGTATGAGCACATTGGTCATATGTTCTGGACGACCATTCCGGCAACAATTATTTCTTTAGTGGTTTATGCCTTCGTCGGCTTCCAGAATAGCGGCAGCAATGATGTTTCCTCAGAGGCTGTTAATACGATGTTAACTCAACTCGAGTCTATGTATAATTTTAATATCCTGCTGTTACTGCCGGTTATTTTGATTCTGGCAGGCTCTATTTTGAAAAAACCGACGCTGCCGGTAATGATGGGTTCCACCGTACTGGCTGGCATCGAAGCGCTGCTGTTCCAGACCATCAGTCTGAAGGATTTGCTGCAGGCTACTGTCAAGGGCTTCAAAATCACGATGATTGCTCATCCTGGTTTCGATCCGGCGACTGCTGCACCGCAGATTGTGAAGCTGCTGAACCGCGGCGGTATGGCAGAGATTATGGGTACGACTCTGCTGGTATTCTGTGCCTTCTGCTTTGCCGGCATTATGAGCAAGGCTGGCTGTCTGGAGGTTGTGCTGCAAAAAATTCTAGGCTTTGCAAAATCTACTGGTGATTTGATTGCTTCCACTGTTGCATCCTGCCTGACGATGGCTTTATGCACAGGTAACTCCTATCTGTCTATTCTGATTCCTGGCGAAATGTTCCGCGATGCTTATAAGGCAAGAGGTCTGGCGGCAAAGAATCTTTCGCGTACTCTGGAGGATGCCGGTACAGTGTTCGTACCGTTGATTCCTTGGTCTGCTGCCGGCGCTTATATGGCTGCCTGCACTGGCGTGGATACTTTGGAATATGCTCCGTGGGCTATTTTGTGCTACACTGGCTTTGTAATTGCTATTTTCTACGGCTATACCGGCATTGGTATTGCCAAGCTGGAGGATGAGAAGAAATAAGCCGTCGAGTTAGAATAACGTTTTGTGAAAGGTAAAGTGAAGAATTTGATTAAGCTGATAAAAAATGCAGAGATTTATGCGCCTAAGTATTTAGGTGAAAAAGATGTTTTGGTTATTGCCGATAAGATTGTACGCATTGAGGATCATATCGATGGCTATGACAATGTGCCAGAGGTAGAGGTTTTTGACTTCAGCGGCAAAAAGCTGTTGCCCGGTTATATTGATATCCACATGCATATCACCGGTGGCGGTGGCGAGCAAGGTCCTGCTTCCCGCGTTCCGGAGGCAATGCTCAGCCAGATTACTAGCTGCGGTATTACGACTGTAGTTGGTCTTTTGGGTACAGATGGCATCACTAGAAGCGTAGAGAATCTGGTGGCTAAGGCACGCGCTTTGACGGAGGAGGGCATTACGGCGTACTGCCTGACCGGTGCGTATGGCATTCCTTCTACTACTATTACCGGTTCTGTGGAAAAGGACATTATGATGGTGCCGCCGATTATTGGCACGAAGATTGCTGTTTCTGATCATCGCAGCTCTAATCCGCAGGGACCTGAGCTGATTGCAGTTGCTTCGGCTACTCGTCGTGGCGGTCTGCTGGCAAATGTTGCCGGTCTGGTAACGATGCATATGGGTTCCGGCGTGGGCAAGCTTGATCCCTTGTTCTACGCACTGGATCATTCCGATATTCCTGCAAAAAATTTCCTGCCTACGCATATGCTGCGCACGCAGGAGCTTATGGAGGAAGGCGCTAAGCTGGTACGCCGTGGCGGTTATTTTGATATGACGGCTGGCAGTACTGATGAGGATATGGAAATTGGCGCAGAGAATATTATGGAGCTTCTTAGCTGGGAAGGCATGAGTACTGAGCATCTGACACTGAGTAGTGATGCGTTTGGCTCTCAGCCTAAATTTAATGAGCAGGGTGAGTGCATTGGCTTGACCTACTGTTCTCCGAAATATCTGCATCTGACGATCAAGAGCCTCGTGCGCAGAGGTCTGCCTTTGGAGGACGCAATTAAGCTTTTGACCTCCACTCCGGCAGAGCTGCTTGGCAAGGCTGGCGTTAAGGGCTGCGTAGCAGAGGGCGCTGATGCTGACCTGCTGGTATTAGATGAGAAGCTTGATATTGACAGCCTGTTTGCTAAAGGCCAGACAGCAATCTTAAATAAAGAAATTACTCTCAAGGGCCGTTTTGAATATTAATATTACTATAACTAAATAGCCACTACAAATTTAAGGATTCCGCAGCTCACCTTATGCAGGTGCTCTGGCGGAATCCATTTTTTTGCTTAAAATAAAAAATAAGTGCTGGAAGTCTTGACCCTATCTAGGTCAAGACCCCAACACTTATTATAGAACCGGTATAGTGCTTCGGTCTTTTTTACTGTTTGGCTTTATATGCTTCACCCCATGTCAACATGGAGTCCAGAATGGGTTTCAGGCTTTTACCAAGCTCTGTCAGCGAATACTCCACTCTCGGCGGTACTTCTGCGTAAACCTCACGGTGAACAAGCCCGTTTTCCTCCATTGCCCGGAGTTGGGCGGTCAAGACCTTCTGAGACACATTGCCTACGGACTTTTTCAGTTCGCCGAACCGCTTTGTTCCCGGCATCAGGTCACGCAGGATCAGCACCTTCCACTTGTCCCCGATCAGGGTTAATGTAGTTTCCACCGGGCAGGCGGGCAAAGGCTTTGCTTTTGCTTCAATCATTTCAATCCCTCCGAAAAAAATTTTTGGAAGCGCCGAAACGCCGGAAAACCCAGTGACGGCGCAATCGTTTCTTTCTGGTAACTACCTATTAGTTTCTATTTGGTAACTACGGCACAATATTGTGCTTACTTTACAAATTGGGGCTACGGTATTATTATAACGCCAGAGGCAAACGAAAGCAAGCCCAATCACCAATTTGACGGAAACAGCAAGTTCTGATCGTTACCCAGAGGTAACCATACCACAATATTGTGTGTACTTCACAAGCCGTACAAATCGCATTATAATCAAAGCATCAAATGAGATAGTGCTTCACACAGAACCACCCGCTATGCGGGTGCACATTGATTATGTGCTTCACCTGAAGCAGACGGAACAGATTATGTTGATTATAATAAACACGTAACCTTGAATGACTACATGGTTTCATCTGTGCACAGTGATGCCAGCGTTGTAAGGTCTGTAACGGTTAATCTGCCGCGGGTGGTAGATAGAATTTCTCTGCTTCGCAAGTTGGTCAGCTCCCGTGTTATCTGAACCCGGCTCATGCCGAGAATATCCGCAATATCTTCCTGCGTCATCTCAATGACCAGACCGGAATTAGAAGGCTGATTCATAGTTAGCAGGTACAGGAGATTGCAGAGCTTCACCTGAGAGGGGTTGAATTCCTGATGGATGGTTTCAAAGAGAAAGCGGTTGACGTACATTGAGTACCAGTTGATAACACTTTCAGCCAGTTGAGTATTTTCCTCAAACATTGCTTTGAACTGCTGCACAGTAAACTCCAGCACCTTGATTTCGGAGAGTGCAACGGTTGTCAGAGACTGCTCAATGCGAAAGTTATTTGTGTGATATCCTGGAAAAATCGTCCCTGGTCCGTGAAAGCTGATGATTTTCCGTCGTCCGTTTTCGTGCTCAGAAAAGTGAACGGATGCACCGGATACATAGTATTG
>JAIHZV010000106.1 GCA_022718015.1 Phascolarctobacterium sp.
AGGTAAATAACATATTTGATAAAATGTATGCTGAACGTACTCATGTATTCTATAGCAGTGGCAGACCTGGTGACTGGTATTCGATGCCAGGACGCAATTTTGTCTTAGGTATGCAGGTAAGTTTCTAAAATTTTTTTTGCTCTCTCATTTTTTCATATTCTGCTGTGGCGCTGCCGAGGCAGCGTCGCAGCAACTCTCAAAGTTTTTTCAATTACTCATACACATATAAAAGCAGCCCTGGGATGCGTGGTGCGTCCCGGGGCTGCTTTGTTTGTGCTTGAGCTTAATTTGTTGCGATTTCGACCTTCTTGCCACTGAAGGCAATGCCGTATTTGTAAACGGTAGTTATTCCGTGAGCCATGAGCTCGGTATCATAATGCTTGCTTTCAATTTGCGTTAAGGCTTCTGCTGCCAAAGCTTTCAGCTGTTCTTCCGTCGCATCCTTAGCAGCCTTGATTTCAATAATGATACCTGGCATAGCAGCAGTTTTAGGCTGTAACTGGATATCATAACGAGCTTCGCCGCTCTCGCGGTTTGAGTTGACGTAATAGGTATTGGTGAATAATCCTGTCATACCTAAAAGCAGCCCTTGATAATAGTTTTCTTTGAGCGTGTCATAGTAGCTGACAGTTTCTAAAAGGAATTTTTTAAGCACATTTTGCAGTGCAGGGCCATTTTTAGTTATGAGATATTGTTGGAGTAAATTAATCGCTGTACTGTCAATTTTGTCTGCTAACAGAGCAACAATCTCTTGACTATAAACGCTTTGGATTTCTTTGTTGGGAATACTAAGCTCACATAGACAGATGCCGTTGGCTCTTGTAGTTTTGATGGATTTCAAATACCCTGTCATTAACAGAAAGCCAAAAATATTAGTTTGCTGCTCTTTTAGCTTCGGATAGATGATGCTGGTATCAACTATTGATTTTACGGCAGAGCCATTTAATAAAGCACGAAGATTTTCACAAGTGCTGATATCAAGGCTCCTGATGATTTCACGGATAGTGGAGTTTTCGGAGGTTTGTACCCAATAGGGTTCTGCTTCACAATAATTATTGAAATATTTAAGAACAGACCAAGGATTATAAATCTCTGTATTACCAAACCTATAACCATCATACCATTCTTTAATTTCAGGAATTTTATCAGCTGCTTGATAGTATGCGGCCATAGTATTTACTTCAGCACTGGTAAAGCCAAAGAAATCACTATATCGTTTATCTAACAGTGAGTTAACATTGACATTGTTCAGACCACTAAAAATACTTTCCTTGGCAACACGTAAAATACCAGTCAAAAAGCCAAAGGAAATGTGTTGATTGTCTTTTAAAACAGAGGAGAGCAGGTCTCGCGTGAATTGTATTGTTGCATCATAAAAACCATGAATATAACCTGCTTGAATAGGGGTATCGTACTCATCAATGATGATTATAGGTGCTTTAGCGTAATGCTCATGCAGCATTTGTGAAAGACGGAGCAAGCTGGTAGCATAATCCGTTTCGTTACCCTGACCGCTAGTGATTTTTTCGTAGAAATCTGGGTTGGATAAATTTTTGCTGTATTTGAGCTCTGAATGGCGCAGAAATTCATCTTTTATCGTTTCTTTTAGACGTGCATATAAGTCTGACCAATTATTTTTATTGGCATCCTTAAAGCTTAAGAAAATAACAGGATATTGTCCTTGGTGCTGTGTATATTTTTCACCTGTCTGCCAAATGCTTTTATTGATAAAATATTTGCTTGTATCGTATTTGGCTTTTTCGAAAAATGTACGCAGCATATCCATATTTAGTGTTTTGCCAAAGCGACGTGGACGGGTGAAAAGAGTAACTTTCGCTTGTTCGTCAAGAATATCCTTTATTAGTAGAGTTTTGTCAACATAATAGTAATCTTGGCTGACCTTTTTATAATCTGATGCGCCGATAGGCAAAGGTAATTTATTTTGCATGGAGTATAGCCTCCTCTCGTTCGTTATGCATATACATCGTAATTCGTATTTTCTTATATTATAGCATTTTTTCAGGGCTGTTAGTAGTAGATAGAAAATTTTCCTGAGCACGCATTAACACAAAACGCGATTTTTTAACAGCGAAAATCTACACAAAACGAGATTTTTAAAATGTAATTTTCTACACAAAACGCGATTTTTTAGCGTGCTAAAGTAATTTGCTACAAAAATCTTGATAGTAGAAGCACTATATGCAGCACTTCCCGAACTTTTAACAGCTCTAAAGCAATTTCCCAATTAGAAAATTTAAAGTGAATTACTTGACACTACTACTACTATATACTGTAAACTATCTTCTATATTATACACATTCAAGGAGGCTTCTATGTCTGAAAAGCTTTGCACCTTATCGACCGGTGATGAGGTTTATTTTTATGATAAAAGCATAGTTATCTGCTTTCAGGGAAAGCGAAGGGTTTTAAGCACGTCTTTATATAATGGCGGTTATCATGAGGATTTCACTGCTGTCTATAATTATGATGCCAAGCAGGGAGCAGGGATGCCGTGCGAGATGCTGGCAGACAATTATGTAGACCATATGCAGCTGATTTCGCAGCGACTGGCGCTCGATCCGGAGAAGGTGAGCGGGATGTCGACGGCGGCGAGCATGGAAAATGTGGCGGTCGAAACCTTGAAGTATAAAGAGCTGACGGTGACGGCGATTGTTACCGGCGGCATTGAAACGAACGGCGGACGCGTTGGGGATCTGGCGGATTATTACAGGCCGCAGGAGAAGCCTGTGAAGTATGGCACAATCAACATTATGCTGGTTCTTGACTGCGACCTTGCGCCGGGGACGATTGCCAGAGCGCTGGTGACTTGTACGGAGGCGAAAACGGCAGCGATTCAGGAGCTGCTGGAGGGCAGCAAATATTCGCAGGGCTTGGCGACCGGCTCTGGCACGGATCAGACGATTATTGTCTGCAATACTGAAAGCGAGCTGTATCTTGACGGTGCAGGCAAGCACTCTAAGCTGGGCGAGCTGATTGGCAGAGCTGTTATAGCAGCGGTTAAAAAGGCGCTGGCGAAGCAGTCCGGCCTTACGCCTGCGCTGCAGCATAATGCCTTTCGTCGCTTGAAGCGCTTCGGCGTGCAGCCTGGCAGTATGTGGGAGGCTTTTCATAATGCGCAGCCTGCGGTAATCAAGCCTGAGTATCTTGTGGCTGCGGAGAAGCTGGCGTGCGAGGAGACGATGCTCACTTTTACTTCATTATATATACATCTGCTTGACCAGTGTGCCTGGGAGCTTATCAGTGCGCAGGAAATGCAGCAGGCAGGGCAGGCTATTTTGCAGCTTTTGGCAGCAAAATATGACGTGCAGGAGGAAGCGATTGCCGAGGCGACAGGTGAGTCGCTGCTCGCAAGCTGGAAAAAGCAGTTTAATGCTGTGCTGGAGGCAAGACTAGCAAAATAAATGCTTTACAGTAACAACAGTTTTTCTTGAGCATATAGCAAGTATATAGTTTAGATAAACGCAAAAATTACCAGAGATTTTCGGGCGGCGCGCTGCGCCGTCCTTTTTGTCGTGCGTTGAAAAGCAACGAAGCTTAAATTTTTTACAAAACTTTTAACAAAAATCACAGTCCGCTATTTGTCATTAGCCTATAAATGTAGTATAATACAGAGTGAGAGTATGTGTGCGGACACAGTATCAAATAAATTTTCTACATTTGTACGGAAGAATGTAAAATAAAAATGGAGGTGTATTTTTTTTGGCTAAATTTCAACACAAGGTTCAGATTATCCCGTTAGGTGGTCTGGGCGAAATTGGTAAAAACATGACAGTATTTCGTTACGGAGATGACATCATCCTGATTGATGCAGGCTTGATGTTCCCGGAAGACGATATGCTCGGCATAGATTTAGTAATCCCTGATATTACATATTTAATTGAGAACCAGGATAAGGTGAAGGGCATTTTCCTGACACATGGTCACGAGGACCATATTGGTGCGCTGCCTTATGTTATGAAACAGATTGATTGTCCCGTTTATGGTACCGCACTGACTCTGGGTATTCTGCAAGGTCGTTTGAAGGAAAATGGTGTAGGCAACGAAAACCTGCACGTAGTAAAGCCCGGTGATAAAATTACCGCCGGTGCCTTCAAGCTTGACTTTATTCGTGTAAACCACAGCATTCCTGATGCTGTAGCTATTGCGATAAACACGCCGATTGGCACGATTATTCACACTGGCGACTTTAAGATTGACCATACGCCTGTTGATGGACAGGTTATGGAGTTCAACAAGTTTGCTGAGTACGGCGACCGCGGTGTGCTGTGCCTGCTGGCCGATAGCACGAACGCTGAGCGTCCTGGCTTTACGCCGAGTGAGAAGATGGTTGGGCAGACCTTTGATGAGGAGTTCCGCTATGCGAAGCACCGCATTATTGTAGCTACCTTCTCCTCTAACGTTCATCGTATCCAGCAGGTTATTGATACGGCAATCAAGTATGACCGTAAGGTTGCTGTTATTGGCCGCAGCATGGTGAATGTTGTGAATATCTCTCGCGAGATGGGCTATCTGAAGGCTCCGGACGGAGTTATTATTGATATTGATGAAACTCATAACTATACGCCGGAGAAGGTTGTTATCATTACCACCGGCAGTCAGGGCGAGCCGATGTCTGCGCTGACACGTATGGCTATGAACGACCATAAAAAGGTTGATATTATGCCTGGCGATACCGTTATTATCTCCGCTACCCCGATTCCTGGCAACGAGAAGCTGGTATCCCGCACGATTGACCATCTGTATAAGCTGGGTGCTGATGTTATCTATGAAAAGAGCAATGGCGTCCATGTTTCCGGTCACGCCAGCCAGGAGGAAATCAAGATGATGCACAATCTGGTGCGTCCGAAATTCTTCATGCCTGTGCATGGCGAATACCGTCATCTGGTTAAGCATGCTAATCTGGCGAAGAGCCTGGGTATGCCTGCTGACCACATTGTTATCGGTGAAAATGGCAGCGTTATCGAGCTGACGAAGAACAGCATCGGGATCAACGGCAAGGTTCCGGCTGGCAAGGTGCTGGTCGATGGCCTCGGCGTTGGCGATGTTGGCAATATCGTTCTGCGTGACCGCCGCCAGCTGTCTCAGGACGGTATCATGATTGTTGTTGTGACGATTGATAAGGAATCCTGCCACGTTGTTTCCGGTCCGGATATTGTTTCCCGCGGCTTTGTATATGTA
>JAIHZV010000107.1 GCA_022718015.1 Phascolarctobacterium sp.
GCATAGAAGATGACATCCTCTTTTTCTGCTCTATTTTCTGTTTCTACACAAGCAGAGGTCAGCGGCGTGTACCAGATTGCCTCCTTGCCTGCTGCTACAAACTGCACATCAATATAATCATTGTGCTTTTCCGGACGGCGCTCAGCCTTCGGCTCTGTTGCATACGTATTGACGCGCGCGAAAACATTACGTCCGTCAATTTCATACTCGCCATTAGCGAGCTTGCTGAAATCAGTCTCAGCGACGTAAGTCAGTGCCTTTTGCAAACGCTCGTTGACATAAGGCAGAAGTTTTGCAATATCATTTTTATTTCCTTGTAACATAAGAAATTCCCTCCTCTATCGTTGACGAAAGCACGATTGCTTGCTATAATATTAACAAAGGTTGGTCTGACGATTAGGCCCGTCAGCTCTTCCCGATTAATTCTTTAAGTTGAGAAAAGGCTGACTTGCTTTAGTCGGTCTTTTTCTTTTTATGTATTTTTATTTTTTACATACCAAGATAATGGTTGCTACTAAAAGTCCAAACGAAATCATTAAATTTAATGCTTCAAAGACGGTCATAGCTTCCACCTCCCTTGAGGGGCAGCCAACGTTCGTCAGACCATTATCATTATAACAGAACTAAACTAATAAAGCGAGGTTTTTATGAGCTACTTAAACGTTACCAATGTATCGCATTCCTTTGGCGGTCGCCAGATTTTAGAAAATGTTTCCTTTAAGCTGCTCCGCGGCGAGCATGTCGGCCTGGTCGGCGCCAACGGCGAAGGCAAGTCCACCTTCTTAAATATTGTTACCGGTCACGTCCTGCCTGACGAGGGCAAGGTTGAATGGCCCGGCAAGGTTTCCGTCGGCTATCTGGACCAGCAGAGCACGCTGGAAAAGGGCATGACCATCCGCGAGGTGCTGCGCACAGCCTTCAAGGATATGTACGAAATGGAAGCGCAGATGCTAGAGCTGTACGAAAAGATGGGCGACGCTTCTCCCGAGGAGCTCGACAAGATGATGAACACCGTCGGTGAAATCCAGTCCGAGCTGGAGCACAGCGGCTTCTATTCCTTAGACAGCAAAATCGAAGAATTTGCCAACGGCCTCGGTCTTGGCAGCATCGGTCTGGACAAGGACGTCAGCGAGCTTTCCGGCGGCCAGCGCAGCAAGGTTCTGCTGACCAAGCTGCTGCTGCAGAACTCCAAAATTCTGCTGCTCGACGAGCCCACGAACTATCTCGACGTAGAGCATATCGAATGGCTCACAAAGTTCCTGCAAAATTACGAGCACGCCTTCATCCTTATTTCCCATGACGTGCCCTTCCTCAATAAGGTTGTCAACGTTATCTATCATCTCGAGAACTGCGAGCTGACGCGCTACAGCGGCAACTATGACAAATTCCAGGAAATGTATGCAATTTACCAATCTCAGAAGGCCGCAGCCTACGAGCGCCAGCAGCAGGAGGTTGCCAAGCTCGAGGACTTCATCGCCCGCAACAAGGCGCGTGTAGCGACCACCAATATGGCGAAGAGCCGTCAGCGCAAGCTTGATAAAATGGAAATGATTGAGAAGCCGCGCGAAAAGCTCAAGCCGACCTTCAAATTCACCGAAGCGCGTACACCGAGCCGCTTCATCGTAGAAGCGAAGGACCTTGTGCTTGGCTATGACAGCCCGCTCACTCGTCCTGTAACCTTCAATCTGGAGCGCGGTCAGAAGATTGCCATCCGCGGCGTCAACGGCCTCGGCAAAACCACGCTGCTCAAAACCATCCTCGGCATCATCCCGCCTGTCAGCGGCAGCGTTGAGCTGGGCGAATTCCTGGAGCCTGGCTACTTTGAGCAGGAGGAGCGAGAAAAGAACGAAAACACAGCGCTCGACGATGTCTGGAACGAATATCCCGGTCTGACCAACTATGAGGTTCGCGCTGCACTGGCAGGCTGCGGTCTGACAAACGAGCATATTACCAGCAAGGTGTTCGTGCTCAGCGGCGGCGAGGCTGCCAAGGTGCGTCTGTGCAAGCTCATGCTCAAGAACGTAAACTGGCTGGTGCTCGACGAACCGACCAACCATCTCGACGTAGATGCGAAGGAAGAGCTGCAGCGTGCGCTGAAGGAGTTCAAGGGCTCTGTACTGCTCGTATCCCATGAGCCGGAATTCTACGAGGGCTGGGTTGATAAGGTCTGGAATATTGAGGACTGGACCACGAAGATTATTTAAGAAAATATTTTAAACATCAAAAAGCGGTATGTATGACAATTGCTGTTATACATACCGCTTTTCCTTTACAAATAATCATGCACACGCTTCTTGAAAAGCTTGAACAGGTCCGGCTTCTCCTCGGACATAAAAACATAATCCGGTGCCAACAGCGCAGCACGCTCGCGTGCTGCCTCCAGGTCATGGAACACATCCCATTTCGCAGCCACCTGCTCCCTGCCATACAGGCGTAAAAGATACGCCGGATGGTACGTCGCAATGCAGTCGATGCCCTGCTCCGTCTTGAACCACATGCCGCGGTCACGCGTAATCCGCATATCGCTGCTGCCAAGATAATGCAAGGCGACGCTGCCCAGCGCCACGACCACCTTCGGCTTAATAATCGCCAGCTCCCTGCTCAGCCAAAGCTTGCCGCAGAAGCTGGCCTCGGCAGCATCAGGCGTGCGGTTATTTTTCGGACGACACTTGATAATATTCGTCGTCAGCACCCTGTCACGCGTCATCTTCGTTGCCCACAGTGCCTTGTCTAAAAGCTGTCCCGACGGCCCGATGAGCGGACAGCCGTAATCATCCTCGACACCGCCAGGTCCCTCGCCTACAAAAACAATCGGACTCTGCGGATTGCCATACCAGCCCACTGGTCCGATGGCGTCCTTGCGCAAAGGGCAGGCCGAACACCCTGCCAGCTCCTGCTCTAAATCCTGTAATTCCATAGCTATCCCCTCCAATAAACTTAATGATTAACAAACGGCAGGTGTCTGCTCACATCCTCCTTAGCCTGCCAAAAGTTCTCGCCGGCCGCCTGAATATTACCCACGGCAGGCGCAACCTTGCGGCCATAGGTGCCCATCGTCAGCATATTGCCCTGCATATCAAAAAGTGCCTGCTCCAGCGTCAGATACCAGAAATGCTCACGCTGCGGACGGTTGCCGTCGATGCCGCAGACCAGCATATAATCCGCGTCCTCGCGCTTGCTCAGCTCCAGCAGATTCTGCCTGGTATACGCATCCTTAGGCAGATGCTTTTCCATAATCATATAGCTGGGCAGCAGGCGGCGGTATTCATCAGTGATAAAGCGCTTGATATCCGTAACATAGGCCAGCTTATCCAGCTCCTCCGAGCTTTGCAGCCACAGCGCCACCACCGGCTTGCCCGCAGTGCGCTTCACGTCCGGCACCGGCGCCAGACGATCCATGCTTATCTGTCTGTCACGTTCACGATAATACGCGCTGACGCTGTAATCAAAATACATCGCCATATCATGCTGCACGTTGCTCACCCGCGTCGGCAGCTCATATTTTTCCTGCTCGCCGAACTGCTTATAGCCGCCAAAGAAGGTCTGCAGGCCGCCCGGCACGGGGTCATTCGTATTCGTAATACGCACAAGGTTGATGCTCGTGCCATACGTATCAGCAAAGGCCTGGTTGCCAATAGCAGGCGCACCGAAGCTTACGACAGTGAACTTATCCTTCGGAAAACCAAGGCTCACTAAGCGCTCGCCCAAGAGCGTCGCCACCGCTCCTCCCAGACTGTGGCCTGTAAGAATCAGGTAAGCGTCAGGATTGCTAAGCGTATCACGAAAAACGCCCTGCCACTGGCCTTTCTCATCAATTACTGCTGTACGCAGCACTGTCTGCACATAGCTATTGAAGCCGAAATGTACCGCGGGCTGCTCCTTATCCAAGGGCTGCGCTGCAATACGCTCCATCTCCGCCAGCGTTGCGCCACCATAGTTGACGCGCTCCGTTCTCAGGTTCAGCATCCAATCCTTTTTGCTAGCGCTGCCGCGGAAGGTCACCAGATAAAACTGCTTCTTCTGCTCCGGAAAATAATTTTTCGCCACGGCAAAATTAGTCTCCACCTTGCCCTGTGTCACCTGCTGCGACGTAATCTCCCAGCCGAAGCTGCGAAGATAATCAAACTCGTGCCCTTCCTCCGGCAGATACACGCCCAAGCACGAAGCCGCCGCTACCAGATTCACATAGCGCTGCTTATACGCAGTCCCCACAGGCTGCGGTGTAGCCGCCCACGCCGTCAGGCTCGCACAGCAGAAGCAGGCCAGCAGCAGAAAATTAACCAAACGCCTAAGCATCGGAAGCACCTCCTTATATATTCAACAAAATAAAATTTCTCGCTACTATATCTACTATATATTATAAAGAGAAATCATCTGCTATGCAAGCACGCAAAAACACCTTCCGCACTACGAATTTCATAGTACAGAAGGTGTATAGTTTTAGCTTAATCCATTATTTACCGGCAATCTTGCCATAGCATTCAGGTCTGCGGTCACGGAAAAGTCCCCAGCTCAATCTGTCCTCAGCAAGCGCTGCCAGATCATATTCAGCATAAAGAATCTCCTCCTGGTCGCGCGATGCGTCCTGAATCAGCGCACCCGTGCCATCGGTCATGAACGACGAGCCGTAGAACAAAAGCGAGGACTGTTGCCCTGCATTACCCTCGCAAGGCTTCACAGCTTCCAGGCCAATGCGGTTCGCTGCCACAACAGGCATCAGGTTCGCCGCGCTGTGGCCCTGCATAACTCTGCGCCAATGCGGCATGCTGTCGCAGTCTAAAATAGGCTCCGAGCCGATTGCCGTCGGATAGAACAGCAGCTCTGCTCCGTTCAGAGCCAGACAGCGTGCTGTCTCAGGGAACCACTGATCCCAGCAAATGCCGATGCCAATACGGCCATACTTCGTATTAAACACAGTAAAGCCGCTGTTGCCAGGCTTAAAGTAGAACTTCTCCTGATAAAAATGGTCATCGGGAATATGCGTCTTGCGATATACGCCTAAAATCTCGCCATCTGCATCAACGCAGGCGATAGAATTATATAATTCATTTACATCACGCTCAAAAAAGCTGATCGGCAGCACCACACCCAGCTCCTTCGCCAAGCGTCTGCCCATAGCCACAGCTGGATTTTCCTCCGTCGGCAGCGCAAATTTATAAAAATCATAGCGGCGCTG
>JAIHZV010000108.1 GCA_022718015.1 Phascolarctobacterium sp.
AAATCCGCCGCACGATTGAAATTCTTTCTCGTCGTAAGAAAAATAACCCTGTGCTCATTGGTGAGCCTGGTGTCGGCAAAACCGCCATTGTTGAAGGTCTGGCAAGACGTATCGTGGCCGGAGATGTGCCGGAAAGCCTGAAAAACAAGACTTTGTATGCTCTGGACCTGGCAGCGCTGGTTGCCGGTGCCAAGTATCGCGGTGAGTTCGAGGAGCGCTTGAAAAAGGTGCTGAAGGCTGTCAGCGAGAGCGCAGGACAGATTATTATGTTCATTGATGAACTGCATACCGTTGTCGGCGCCGGTGCTGCCGAGGGCGCTATGGACGCAGGCAATATCCTCAAGCCGATGCTTGCTCGTGGCGAGCTGCGCTGCATTGGTGCAACGACACTGAACGAGTACCGCAAATATATTGAAAAGGACAGTGCGCTGGAGCGTCGTTTCCAGCCTGTTATGGTAAAAGAGCCTGGTGTTGAGGATACTATTTCGATTCTGCGTGGTCTGCGCGAACGTTATGAGGTACATCATGGCGTGCGTATTAAAGACGCTGCCCTGGTTGCTGCTGCTGTGCTTTCTGACCGCTATATCAATGACCGTTTTCTGCCGGATAAGGCTATTGACCTGGTAGATGAGGCTGCTGCCCGTTTGCGTACTGAGATTGATTCGCTGCCGACGGAGCTTGACGAAAGCAAACGCCGTATCCTACAGCTGGAGATTGAAGCGCAGGCTTTGGCGAAGGAGGACGATGCTCAGTCGCAGGACCGTCTGGCAAAGCTCAACGAGGAGCTGGCAAGACTGCGTAAGGAAAACGATGAGCTGGTAAAACGCTGGGATGCAGAGAAGGCTTCTATCGCCCGTGTACGTGAGGTGAAGAAGGAAATCGACGCTGTGAAGAACCAGATGGAGCAGGCTGAACGCGATTATGACCTGAATAAGCTGGCAGAGCTGAAATATGGACGTCTGCCTGAGCTGCAGAAGGAGCTGGCTAACCTGTCGAAGAAGGACGAGAACGGCAACGATAACGTGATGCTCAAGGAAGAGGTCGACGAGGAGGATATCGCGAAGGTTGTCAGCACCTGGACCGGTATTCCTGTTGCACGTCTGGGTACAGGCGAGCGTGAGAAGCTGGTACATCTGGAGGAAATCCTGCACGAGCACGTTATCGGTCAGGACGAGGCAGTGAAGGCTGTCAGCGAGGCAGTTATCCGTGCGCGTGCCGGTATCAAGGACCCGAACCGTCCGATTGGCTCGTTCATCTTCCTTGGTCCTACTGGTGTCGGCAAGACTGAGCTGGCGAAAACCTTGGCTGAGGTGCTCTTTGACGATGAGCGCAATATGATTCGTATTGATATGAGCGAATACATGGAGAAGCATACCGTAGCGCGTCTGATTGGTGCGCCTCCGGGATATGTTGGCTATGACGAGGGCGGTCAGCTGACCGAGGCAGTCCGCCGCCATCCGTATAGTGTTATTCTGCTGGATGAGATTGAAAAGGCTCATGCCGATGTCTTCAATGTCTTGCTGCAGGTTCTGGACGATGGCCGTCTGACTGATGGCAAGGGCCGCAATGTCGACTTCAAGAACACCCTGATTATTATGACGAGTAACTTGGGCAGCAGCGAGATTATGAAGGCTCAGGGCAGCATGGACAGAGAAAAGCTGCAGCAGATGCTGATGAACTTCTTCCGTCCGGAGTTCCTGAACCGTGTTGATGATATAGTAGTCTTCAAGCCGCTGCAGGCTGAACAGATTAAAGAAATCGTCAAACTGGTACTCAAGGAGCTTGGCGAACGCCTGAACAAGCAGCTGGAGCTGACGCTGACCTATACTGACGAGGCTGTCGCTTATCTGGCGAAGGCTGGCTTTGACCCTGCGTTTGGTGCTCGTCCGCTGAAGCGTCTGATTGTCCATACGGTAGAAAATATCCTGGGCAAGAAGATTGTGGCAGGCGAAATCAAAAACGGCGAAAAGGTCGAGGTTGTGCTTGCTGATGACGCCATCGACGTTGTTGTAAAATAAAATAAGCTGTGAGGCTTGGCGCACTCTCTGCTGCCGTGAAAACGGCGGCATGGGGTGCGCTTTTTGTGTGTACGGACATTTTCCGAACGATTTTCTAGAAAACTGTTAAAAAGTTCACATTTTTATTTGACGCGCTCGCTTCTCATTGGTATAATTATAGTACATCAACGAAGGTGAGGTGCCCGGGAAAGGATTTGCTTACAATATTATGTAGAAAGCTGCTTTGACTCGGGCTTTGTTTTTTCGTAGTAGATATAGGAGGTAGATTTCAATGAAAGTTGCAATTATCATGGGCAGCAATTCTGATTGGCCTGTACTGGAGGCCGCTGAAAAAACTCTGAAGGATTTTGGTGTTGAGGTTGAGGTTGTTGTTGCTTCTGCTCACCGCACTCCGGACGTAGTGCAGAATTTCGCTGCCGGCGCTCGTGACCGTGGCGTAGAGGTTATTATTGCAGCAGCTGGTGCCGCAGCTCATCTGGGCGGTTTTATCGCGGCGTTCACCACTGTTCCTGTCATCGGCATTCCTATCAATGCTACTCCGCTGGGCGGCATGGATGCTCTGCTCAGCTTTGTACAGATGCCCTCCGGCGTTCCTGTTGCTACTATGGCTATCAACGGCTCTAAGAATGCAGCGCTGTTCGCTATTGAAATTCTTTCGGTGAAATACCCTGAATTAGTGAAAAAGCTGGCTGATTATCGTGCTGAGATGCGCGAAGAGGTTAGAGCAAAGGGTGAAAAGCTGGCCGCTATGCGTGGCGTTCCTGCGCAGGAATTTAAGGACTTACATCTTTAATAGTGGATAGTGAATAGAAACTAACCCCTAACAACTAATATTAAGGAGAAATATTGTGGAGCAATTTTTCGAGGAGCAAGATTTTAGTGAAGACAAGCTGCATGAGGAGTGCGGCGTCTTCGGCATTTTCAGTCATAGCGAGGATGTTGCGCTGAACACCTATTGGGGACTGTATGCGCTGCAGCATCGCGGTCAGGAAAGCACAGGCATTGTTGTTACTGACGGTCAGAAGATGAAGATTAAAAAGGGCATGGGCCTTGTTGCTGACGTATATAAGGATGGCGTAGGCGAGCTGCAGGGCTTTGCTGCTATCGGCCATGTGCGTTATTCTACTACCGGCGCCAGTATGCCGTACAATATTCAGCCGCTCAAGGTTTACTTTGACGGCGGCAACCTGGCACTGAGCCATAACGGCAACCTGACGAATGCCGGACAGCTGCGTGCTAATCTGGCAAAAGAGGGCGCTGTTTTTAATACGACGATTGACAGCGAGGTTGTGCTGAACCTGATTGCCTACAGTGCACGTAAAACTATTGAAGAGCGCGTTGCTGAGGCTGTTAACCAGATTAAGGGTGCTTTTGGTATCCTGATTATGACTGACAACAAGATTATCGCTGTGCGTGATCCGTATGGCTTCCGTCCGCTCGTTTTGGGTAAGATGGAAAACGGCTGGTGCGTTGCCTCCGAGTCTTGTGCCTTCGACCTTGTAGGTGCGGAGCTGGTGCGTGATATTAAGCCGGGCGAAATGATTATCATTGACAGTGATAATGCAGAGCCGCGCAGCATGATGTGGGCAGAGAAGCTGCCGGAAAAAACTGCACACTGCATTTTTGAATATGTATATTTTGCGCGTAATGACAGCGTAATTGATGAACAGTCTGTTTATGACGCGCGTATCCAGATGGGACGCGAGCTGGCGAAGGAAAACCCTGATATCCATCCGGACATCGTTATTTCTGTTCCCGACAGCGGCACTCCGGCGGCAATCGGCTATGCTATGGAGGCTGGTGTTCCTTTCCTGGAAGGCCTTACGAAAAACCGTTACGTTGGCCGTACCTTTATCCAGCCGACGCAAAAGCAGCGTGCTAACGCAGTACGCCTGAAGCTGAACCCTGTTCGCAGCGTTGTAGCAGGCAAGTCTGTTGTTATGGTCGATGACTCCATCGTTCGCGGCACGACGAGCGGCAAGATTGTTAAGCTGCTGAAGGAGGCAGGTGCACGTGAGGTGCATGTATGCATTTCTTCCCCTCCGGTAACGGACAGCTGCTACTATGGCATTGATACCTCCGAGCGTAAGGAGCTGATCGCTGCTCGCTGCACAGAGGAAGAAATCTGCCGTTATATTGGGGCAGACAGCCTGCATTATATTTCTATGGATGGCATGAAGCGTGCTATCAACAAGATTAATCCTGACGGCCTGTGCTGCGCTTGCTTCAGTGCAGATTATCCTGATAAGGCAGATGCCGTTATTAAACAAGAACCTGAAAGCATTATTGAATAACAGGAGGAAGGCTCATGAGCGAGGAAAAGAAACAACTTACTTATGCTGATGCCGGTGTAGATATTGATGCCGGTAACAAAGCAGTTGAATTAATGAAGGACAGCGTGCGTGCTACCTACAGACCTGAGGTTATCGGTGACCTGGGCGGCTTTGGCGGCCTGTTTGCTTTAAACAGCGGCAAATACAAAGAGCCTGTGCTTGTCAGCGGTACTGACGGCGTAGGCACGAAGCTGAAGCTGGCTTTCATGGCAGATAAGCATGATACTATCGGCCAGGACGCTGTAGCAATGTGCGTTAACGATATTCTTGTACAGGGCGCAGAGCCTCTGTTCTTCCTCGACTATATCGCTGTCGACAAGGTTGATTCCCAAAAGGTTGCCAACATCGTTAAGGGTGTTGCCAATGCCTGCAAGGAAAGCGGCTGTGCTTTAATCGGCGGTGAAACTGCTGAAATGGCCGGCTTCTATGCTAAGGGCGAATACGATATCGCAGGCTTCTGCGTAGGCGTTGTTGATAAGAGCAAGATGATTACCGGCGACAAGGTAAAGGCTGGCGACGTGCTTCTCGGCCTGCCCTCTAGCGGCGTACATTCCAACGGCTTCTCCCTGGTACGTAAAATCTGCTTCGAGGCTATGGGCTATGACATGCATACCGAGATTCCTGAGTTCGGCTGTACGCTGGGCGAAAAGCTGCTGACACCGACTCGTCTGTATCCGAAGACCTGCCTGCCGTTAATCGAAAAATTCGACCTGCACGGCATGGTGCATATCACCGGCGGCGGCTTCTATGACAATATTCCGCGTATCC